>JAJFHC010000013.1 GCA_021775835.1 Hyphomicrobiales bacterium
GTTGCCCTCGTTGCAATTGCCAGGAAAATACTCATAACCGCAAATGCAATTACGCGAACACAGACGCCATTCAACGCCAACGTTTAACACAGTTGCCGGTTCTGCGAGGCAGCACTGGCGTGCTGCAACGCGCCCGGGAAACGACTTGAACGAAATGCGTTTCGACAACTTCAGTAGTCGACGCTCTTGCCATTGGCGCTGTCGTGGGCTTCGTGAAGCGACATCAGCCAGTGGATGATCAGCGGCACGGCGACGATCAGGCAGAAGGTCGCGAGCGCATCGGTGCTGTAGCCCCGCGGGCCGGCCTGAAGCGTTCCGTCGGTCAAGGTATAGGTGTATCCGACGACGATCAGACGGGCGACCAGGCCGGTGGCAACGAACGCGCAGACAAACGGCAGCACGGTCATTCTCGCCAGAGTCGGATACCCAACGGACAGGAGGCCGCGTGCCTGGTGAAAACGGAACAGCCGGTTACGGTAGACGTCGTCCACCGCTGCGACCACGACACCGACGACCAGTGCCAGGACCAGGGCAGCAAACACCGAAACGTCTGCGTGTTTCACGATCCAGCCGAAAGTTACATTGAAATAGATAAACGAAACAAACGACCATCCAATGACGGTTCTGAACACCGGAACGCCTCCCGTTAAGAAAAATCCGGAACAGATCTCTAACTATAGTACGGGAATATTGCCATACTGTGGCAGGCATTGCGAATCGGACGCCAAAACGTCGTTAATGTGCGGGCGCCTTCTACCGCTGTGCGGTCTGCCAGTTTTCTGCCCGGTAGTATTCGGCGTTGGAAGCGGGCAGAGGAGGCTTGCCGAGGATCAGGTCGGCGGCCTTCTCACCGATCATGATGGTTGGTGCATTGAGGTTGCCGGTGGTAATCTGTGGCATGATCGACGAGTCGACCACGCGCAAGCCCTCGATGCCGTGCACACGCGTTTCCGGATCGACGACGGCCATCTCATCCGTGCCCATCTTGCAGGTGCCACTGGGATGATAGGCGCTTTCCACGGTTTCCTTCACGAAACTGTCGATTTCATCGTCGTTCTGGCAGTCCACGCCCGGTGACAGTTCGCGCCCGCGGAAGGGGTCGAACGCGCTCTGGGCAAAGATCTCCCGGGTCAGACGCACGCCTGCGCGCATTTCCATCCAGTCTTCCTCGTGGCTCATGTAGTTGAACTGGACGGCGGGGTGGTCCTTGGCTTGCGTCGACTTGAGGGAGACACGCCCACGCGAGCGAGACCGCATCGAGCCGATATGGGCCTGGTAGCCATGGCAGTTCGATGGCGAACTGCCGTCATAGGACACAGCCGCCGGCAGGAAGTGATACTGCAGGTCCGGCCATGCCACGCCCGGCCGTGACCGGATGAAGCCGCAACTCTCGAAATGATTGGTGGCGCCCAGCCCGGTCTTGAACAGCAGCCACTCGACACCGATCATCATCTTGCGCAGCGGCTTCATGGCGCTAAAGAGCGAAATCGGCTGGGTGCATTCCTGCTGAACGTAAAGCTCCAGGTGGTCCTGCAGGTTCCCGCCGACGCCTGGCAGATGATGGACCATGTCGATGTTGTGCTCGCTGAGGTGGTCGCCTGGACCCACGCCCGACAGCATCAGGAGCTGCGGTGAATTGATCGGCCCTCCGGCCAGGATGACTTCGCGGCGCGCCTTCGCCGTACACGCCGTACTGCCCTGGGTGTAGCGCAGGCCCGTGGCGCGCCTGCCGTCAAACAGGACCTGCTCGGCATGGGCGTTGGTGACGATGTGCAGGTTCTGCCGGTCACGCGCCGGCTTCAGGTAGGCGCTGGCGGTGCTCCAGCGCCGGCCCTTGTGGACCGTCATATCCATGCGGCCGAAACCTTCCTGCTGGAAACCGTTATAGTCAGCAGTGCGCGGATAACCCGCCTGTTCCGCCGCCGTGAGGAAGGCATTGTAGAGCGGATTCTTCAGGGGGCCGTTGGACGTATGCAAGGGACCCGCATCGCCCCGGTAGGCATCGCCGCCGTCCGCCCTGGTCTCGGCCTTGCGGAAATAGGGCAGCACATCCTTGTAGGCCCAGCCGGCCGCACCCATGTCCGACCAGGTGTCGAAGTCCATCGCATTGCCGCGCACGTAGACCATGCCGTTGATCGACGACGACCCGCCCACCAGGCGGCCGCGCGGGCAGTGCATCCGGCGCCCGTTCAGGTGCGGCTCCGGTTCGGTCCAGTAAAACCAGTTGTACTTCTGCATGTTCATCGGGATGGCCAGCGCCGACGGCATCTGGATGAAAACGCTCCAGTCCGCCCCACTACCGGCTTCCAGCAGCAGTACTGTCGACGTGCCATCTTCAGTCAGCCGGTTGGCCAGCACGCACCCGGCTGACCCCGCGCCGACGACAATATAGTCAAATTCCAATGTTTCGCTCATGACCCCGGTTCCCAAATTTCACACGCGAGACAGGTGATCCCGGCGCATCCCCGGCCAGGACCAGCCAAGTGCAATAGGCTCACCCTATGACATCTATTTTTTATTGCATAACCAATCAATAAAAAAAACCGCAAAGAACGGCTGCGTGTGGGTGGGGAGAAGGGGGAGCGACCGGTGGGTAGGCCAAACGGGGGAAAGGCAGACGCTCGGTGGCCTGAGCATTGACGTCGGTTCAGCCGGGCCAAACGGACCTCGACGAACTGGGTGCTAAGATCACTCAAGATTTGGTGGGCAGGAACGCTTGTTTTGGCAGCTTCAATGAAACTGGAATTGTTTTCTGTATTGGGACGGCGACGTTTTTATGTTTCGCACAAAGGCGCGTCTCATACGTTCGTCGTCTTGAAAACCGCAATTCGCCGCAACCGTTTTTATGCTTTTGACTGTTGTTGTCAAAAGTTCTCGTGCTGCATCCACCCGAATTGCCTCGACGGCCTTTGCCGGTGATGTACCCATAGTTTCCGTATATCGTCGCGAAAAATTTCGCGAACTCATACCGCACTCTTTAGCCATATCATCAACCGAGATCCTTTGCTGAATGTTGTCGGCAATCCAATCGTGCAGAAATGAGAACCGGCCCTCGGTATCGCGGGCCTGCCTATCGAGCTCCGGACTGAACTGCGATTGCCCTCCAGACCGAACCATTGGCGTAACCAGTGAACGCGCCATCTCAATAGCTGCAGGCTTTCCCAAGTCTTCTTCGATGATTGCCAAGGCCATGTCGATACCGGCGGTAATGCCAGCAGACGTCCATATGTTTCCATCTTTGATGTAGATCGGATCAACTTCCACGTTAACTGCCGGATATTGCTCTGCGAGCAGATCGCAATCTTCCCAGTGCGTTACAACGCGGCGACCATCAAGCAGCCCGGCGGCAGCAAGAACAAGGGCGCCGGAACAAACCGAACAGACACGCATGGAGCGATCAGCCAATTGCCTGAATTGATCGACGAAGGGCCGATCAAGTGCCGCTTCAATTGCGCCGTCACCACCGATGACCACAAGCGTATGAATGGATGCGCTCTGGTGTTCCGCAAGCCAACCTGCGAGCGGATCGCTATCAATCTGCAATATCGTATTGGTTTCTGTACGACCGCCCTCAAAGGAAACAACATTCGTTTGGTAGGCCGGACCGGACAGAGTGTTTTTACGCGCATGAGTAAAAACCTGAAGCGGGCCAACGAGGTCGAGCAGCACAATGTTCGGGTACACAACGAACAGGACATTCATAGGGTCAGTCCGACTGTGAGGTAATTTGGCAGAAAGTGAGGTCATGTTGTCATTTGTGCCATTCAAAAATCAGTTAGTAAAGAAGCGTCGAAGCAGCCGTTTTTGGTGCCGTCGGGATCAGCAAAAGGTACAAATCATGAGAACACTCGCAGCACTGGTTTTCCCCGGTTTTGAAACTCTCGATTACTTTGGTCCCATCGAAATGTTGGGTGGTTTTGGAGACGAGACTGAGATCATAACGGTCGCAAAGGGAAGCGATCCGGTGGCAAGCGTTCATGGTCAGAGGATCGTTCCAGATAGGCTTCTATCTGAAAAGAGCGACTATGACCTGTTGTTAGTCCCCGGTGGAGATTCAGCCTTGATCGAAAGCAAAGATGAGGAATTGATGGAGTGGATCCGCAAGACATCTGCAAACGCAGAGCGGGTGATGGCTGTCTGCACTGGAACTGTGCTGTTGGGGATGACCGGCGTTCTGGATGGCCGGAAAGCAACAACCAACAAACTCGATTTCACGAAAACGGTTCACCTTGCACCGCACGTCGAATGGATAAAAGAGGCAAGATGGGTAGAAGACGGCAAGTTTTTTACGTCTTCCGGTGTTTCAGCAGGAATGGATATGGCGCTGGCGGTCATAGCAGATCTGTTTGGAATGGACATGGCCAAGGACTTGGCCAAGGGCTGCGAGTACGAATGGCACAAGGACGCCAGCCGAGATCCCTTCGCAAGATCAGCAGGCTTGATCTGAGTATCGTTGTGTGGCGGAACTTTGGCAAAATGGGCTCGATATTGATGAGGGTATCCAATACATCACTCAGGGGCCGTCCAGCCTTTCCGTCCCGAGCGCCTTCGACAGGCACACCATTCGGGAGCGAACGATGACGACCTTGCCGAAATGGCGGTTGCTTCCCTTGGAAAATAGCTCCCGAAAATGAGCGTCGCAAATCGAATTCATCGGCAGGAAGCGGCACACGCTCGGTTCTAGAAACCGGGTGTCCTGGGTGTCGGCCTCCCAGAGTCCGCTTGATCCACGGCCCGACAGCCTTTAACGCTTCCGGTCATGCTCACATTGGACAACATCATTGCCGACCGCGGTTCCAAATATGCGGTTTCAGGCGGCCCCTGCAGGTCGGCAGACGACGCCAAAGCCTTCGTGAAAGAGCTCA
>JAJFHC010000121.1 GCA_021775835.1 Hyphomicrobiales bacterium
CGCCGACCTCACTCAACCGAACATAACGCTCATCAAGATCCCAGAAACCGGCCTGAATGCTCATCATCAAACTCCGTCATCAGCGATAACGGTAGTGAATCAAATCACAGCCGATTTGACGAGGTAATTCGAGATGTCCAATTGATCGCAGCAAATTTGGCGGACGAGAGTTTACGTCGCACCCCTCGAACACGCCAAAAAGTTTGTAACTCAAATATACATTTTTGGTATGAAACGTTTGAGCAATGGCGCACCCGACAGGATTCGAACCTGTGACCTCTGCCTTCGGAGGGCAGCGCTCTATCCAGCTGAGCTACGGGTGCTTGCCGGTGCCGGAAACGTGGTAATAGCGCAAAGCGGGGGCGTGGGCAATCGGCAATCGTTTGGCTTGCGGCGGTTGACGGGATTGCCGGGAAATGGCGACGGCGGGCGGTTGCGGCCCTGGATCCCGGCCTTCGCCGGGATGACGACGGGAATAGGTGCGCTCTTCGCTTCCACCGCCGCCCCATCACCCCTGCCACCCCCCGTCAGCATCTGTTGATACGCGCCCACCCGCCTATGGCGTCGGGCCTCGCGCGGTGGCATAGTGCGCGCCATGACCGATGCACCTTCGAAAGCGGCCCCCGACGCCGCACCGCCAAGCGACGAAACCGCCGCGCCCGTCGCCTCAAAACCGCTCGCCGCCGGCGATCATCTCTACCTGATCGACGGCTCGACCTACATCTTCCGCGCCTATCACGCCCTGCCGCCCCTGTCGCGCAAGTCCGACGGCCTGCCCGTGGGCGCCGTGTCGGGCTTCTGCAACATGCTCGACAAGCTCATGCGCGAAACCCGCGACGCCCGCTCGATCAGCCACATGGCGGTGATCTTCGATTATTCCGGCACCACCTTCCGCAACACGCTCTACCCCGAATACAAGGCCCACCGGCCGCCGGCGCCCGAAGACCTCGTGCCCCAGTTCAGCCTGATCCGCCGCGCCGTGCGCGCCTTCAACGTGCCGTGCATCGAGCAGGAGGGTTTTGAGGCCGACGACCTGATCGCCACCTACGCCCGCTCCGCGGAGGCCGCCGGTGCGGAAGTCACCATCGTGTCCACCGACAAGGACCTGATGCAGCTGGTCGGGCCGAAAGTGTGGATGCTCGACACCATGAAGAACCGCGAGATCCGCGCGCCCGAGGTCCACGAGAAATTCGGCGTCGGGCCCGACAAGGTGATCGACGTCCAGTCCCTGGCCGGCGATTCCGTCGACAACGTGCCGGGCGTGCCCGGCATCGGCGTCAAGACCGGCGCCCAGCTGATCACCGAATATGGCGACCTCGACACGCTGCTCGAGCGCGCGGCCGAGATCAAGCAGAACAAGCGCCGCGAGAACCTGATCGAATTTGCCGACCAGGCGCGGCTGTCGCGCGACCTGGTGACGCTCAAGACCGATGTGCCGGTGGAACTCTCGCCTGACCGATTTGCGCTCGCCGAACCCGACCCCCGGGCCCTGATCGGCTTCTTGAAGGCCATGGAATTCACCACCATCACCAACCGCGTCAGTGCAGCCCTGGGCGTCGACGCCAACGCCATCTCCGCCCACGAGATTGCCGCACCGACCTCCAGGCGCGGGCCCGACAGCGACGATGTGACCGCCACCGGCACCGTGGACGTGGTCGCCGACCCCTCGATCATGGCCAGCACCGATGGCCCGGCCGACCACACGCCGGACAAGGCCGTGGCCGACATCGCGGCCCAACTGGCTCAGGTGCCGATTGACGTGGCGGCCTACGAGACCGTCACCACGTCCGCCCGGCTCGAGGAATGGGTCGTCGACATCATGGACCGGGGCTATGTGGCGGTCGACACCGAGACCACCGGGCTCGACGCCATGGCGGTTGACCTCGTCGGCGTGTCGCTCGCCACCACCCCCGGTGCGGCGTGCTATGTGCCGGTCGGCCATCGCTCAGGCGACGGCCTGCAGTTCGACGGCGACGCCATCGAGCAGATGAAGCTCAAGGACATGATCGCCATCCTGAAGCCGGTGCTCGAGGATCCGTCCATCCTCAAGATCGGCCAGAACCTGAAATACGACTGGCTGGTGCTGTCTCGTTTCGGTATCGAAATGATCAACATGGACGACACCATGCTGATCTCCTATGCGCTCGATGCCGGCCGCGGCGGCCATGGCATGGACGAGTTATCCAACCGTCACCTGGGCCATGCGCCGATCCCGTTCAAGGAGATCGCGGGCACCGGCAAGTCCATGATCACCTTCGACCTGATCGCCGTCGACAAGGCGACAGAGTATGCCGCCGAGGACGCCGACATCACCCTGCGCCTGTGGCAGGTGCTCAAACCCAGGCTTGTGGCCGAGTCCATGACCACCGTCTACGAGCGCCTCGAGCGCCCGCTGATCGACGTGCTGGCACGGACCGAGCGCAACGGCATCTTTGTCGACCGCACAGTCCTGTCGCGCCTGTCGGGTGATTTCGCGCAAACCATGGGATCGCTTGAATCCGAGATCCATGAGCTTGCCGGCGAGACCTTCAACATCGGCTCGCCCAAGCAGCTGGGCGAGATCTTGTTCGACAAGATGTCGATCCCCGGCGGCCGGAAAACCAAGACCGGCGCCTGGGGCACCGGCGCCGACGTGCTCGAGGGTCTGGCCGCCGAAGGTCACGACCTGCCGGTCAAGGTGCTCGAATGGCGCCAGCTGTCGAAACTGAAATCGACCTACACCGACGCCCTGCCGACCTTCATCAATGGCGAGACCAACCGGGTCCACACGTCCTACTCCATGGCCGCGACCTCGACCGGCCGCCTGTCGTCGTCCGACCCCAACCTGCAGAACATCCCCGTGCGCACGCCCGAGGGCCGCAAGATCCGAACAGCCTTCATCGCCGAGCCCGGTAATGTGCTGATCTCGGCGGACTACTCCCAGATCGAACTGCGGGTGCTGGCCCATGTGGCCGACATCCCTGCGTTGAAACAGGCGTTTGCCGACGGCCTCGACATTCACGCCATGACCGCGTCCGAAATGTTCGACGTGCCCGTGGAAGGCATGGACCCGAGCATCCGGCGCCGCGCCAAGGCGATCAATTTCGGCATCATCTACGGCATCTCGGCCTTCGGTCTGGCCAACCAGCTGGCGATCCCGCGCGGCGAGGCCAAGGCCTATATCGACAAGTATTTCGAACGCTTCCCCGGCATCCGCGCCTACATGGACGAGACCAAGGCGTTCTGCAAGGCCACCGGCTACGTCGAGACCATCTTCGGGCGCAAGGTCCACATGCGCGGCATCAATTCCAAGAACCCGGCAGAGCGCAGCTTTTCCGAACGCGCCGCCATCAATGCCCCGATCCAGGGCTCGGCCGCCGACATCATCCGCCGCGCGATGGTCCGTATAGAGAGCAGTTTGGTGGCGGCGAAACTCGATGCCCGCATGCTGCTCCAGGTCCACGATGAGCTGATTTTTGAATGCCCCCAGACACAGGCCGAAAAAACCATGGCCGTCGCCAGTGCCGTGATGGTCGCGGCCCCTGAGCCAGCGCTGAAACTGGCCGTACCGCTGAAAGTGGACGCCCGGGCGGCTGCCAACTGGGACGAAGCACACTAATATGCTCTGGGTCCTCGGTGCCCTCCTGACCTTTGCCGTCTTCTTTGGCCCGAGCCTCTGGGTGCAATGGGTCATGCGGTCTTATTCCGCCGACCGTCCGGATTTTCCAGGCACCGGTGGAGAACTCGCCCGCCATCTGCTCGACGAATTCGATCTGACGTCAGTCGCCGTGGAGGAAGCCGAAGACAGCGGAGATCATTACGACCCCGAATCCAAAACGGTGCGCCTGTCGGAAACCCATCTCAACGGCCGATCCGTGGCAGCCGTCGCCATCGCGGCCCACGAAGTCGGCCATGCCATCCAGGACCGCGACGGCTACCGCCCGCTCAGGCTCCGCGTCAAGCTCGCCCGCACCGCCGCCTATGCAGACAAGATCGGTAGCCTGCTGGTCTGGGGCCTCTCGCTTGTAGGCATGTTTGCCGTCTCGCCGCGGATCGTCATCTTCGGGGTCGTCGCCATTGTCCTGCTCGGGCTGATCGAGGTCGTGGTTCACCTGATCACCCTGCCGACGGAGTTTGACGCAAGCTTCGGCAAAGCTCTGCCGGTCCTCAAGGCCGGTGGATACGTGTCGGAAGAAGACCTGGAACCAATCCGCAAACTCCTGATGGCCGCGGCCCTGACTTATGTCAGTGCAGCGGCGGCACGGGTTCTCAACGTGGTGAGATTCCTGCGCTTCCTGCGCTAACCGACCACGTTGAAAACACCCGCCCGCCGCGGATCACCGGCGCCCCTGAAAAGTCCGTCGGGTGTTCGCGACACCATGTGCACGCCGCCGAAGAACAGGTTGTGGTCCGGCCAGGCCCGATGGTCGGGAAAGGTCTTTGCAAACATCCCGCGGTCACGGGCTTCAAACATATCCTCGAAATCGAGATGGCCGTCTTCCACATGCAGCCGCGGGGCGTCCACTGCCTCGAACAGGGCGCGCTTATCCTTCATGTGATTGACCAGCACCTGAAATACTGCCGTGCGAATCCGGTTCGACCCGCCCGAGCCTAAGACAGACAGCGTTCCGTCGTCGAACCGCACGATCGTCGGCGCCATCATCGAGGCAAGCCGTGTGTCGGGACGCCAGCGGTGAAACCCGTCAGGCATGAGGTCGGCCTCGCCCAGCAGGTTGTTGGCCATGAAGCCGAAATCGCCCGCCAGATGACCGTTGCCCTCGCCGTTGGACACGGTAACGCCAACCGCGTTGCCGGCGCGGTCGATGATGCTGATATGGGTTGTGCCGCGCTGCGCCAGCAGTCTTTCGAGATCTCCCCGGGTCTCAAGGCGCGCGCGGTCGGTACGGGCAATCGATTGCAGGACCGCCTCAGTGCCGTCATCCCATCGACCCTCGAGCCCGTGGAGCATGGTTGCGATCATGGCGCCACCGGCTGACGGTGGCGGATTGAGGAATACCGTTGCAGGGTGTGGTCCAGACGTTTTTTCAAAGACAAGTGGCGTGCGGTCGACGCAGCGAAACCCTGCAAGGTCTTCTGCCGTCAGTTGACCCGATCCGGTCTGACCCTCAAGCAGTGCGGTGGCGCCGTCCCCGTCGATGCAAAAGCCCGGTCCGGCCGCCGCGAGCGCTTCAAAGAAGTCGCCAAGGCCGGGATTACGGAAAACATCGCCTGCCTTGACCATTTGCCCGTCCGGCGCAAACAGCTTCCGTGCGTTTTCCGAGAAGGTCAATATAGGGGAGACCACATCGGCAAGATAAGCCTGAAACCTTGTCACGGCGACACCGTTGCGAGCCGTCCGGATTGCCGGGGCAAACAGATCAACCAGGGGTATCGAGCAATACTGTTCGTGCAGGTGAATCAGGCCGGGCACAAAGCCCGGCGTCGCGGTTGCGCCATACCCCACGTGGAATTCCTGTCGCGCCGTCCCGAAGTCGGCAAACACGCTTTCAAACTCGAGGGCACCGGCAGGCTGTTTCACCCTTGGTGTCTGCCCGAAGAAGTCGATGACCGTGGGCGTGTGGTCGCCGGCGCGCAACACCATGGCAAACCCACCGCCGCCGGGCGACGACAGGACCGGTTCCACGACGCAGGCCATGGTAAGGGCGGCGACGGCTGCGTCGAAGGCATTGCCGCCATCCTGCAGCACGGATGCCGCCGCGCCGGCAGTCGCGTCATGACCGGCGGCGACAGCGCCGCGATGTTTGCTTGTGTTCATGATCCGGCTGTAGCGTAAAACTTAATCCAACGCCATCATCCGGTTTCCCGGGCCGTGCGGGCAAGCGCCACCAGAACGTCCCGGATCTGCCCTGGCGCATTGAGCGTGGTATCGAAAGTTAGGCGGAGCAGTTTGCCGCCTTCGTAGAGATCGCACCCTTCAGGATCGACACCGACCATCTGCCAGGGCCCGGCCTCTTCGCCGAGCAGCTTTTCCGCATAGAGCGAGATTGCATCGCCGTGATCGGCATTCATGTGGTCGAGGATATCGCCCTCGGCCGCCGCGAAAGCGGACGCCTGGCCGTCGTCAATCAGGTACTCTGTGTCTGCGATGGTGTCGATCCTGCCAAATCCGCCGATGAAATGGGCGGCGCGCACCGTCAGGCAATAGAAACTGAAATCGGCGAACCCGGCATATCCTGCGGCATTCCGGTGACGGGCCAGAAAGCGCCGGCTGTCGGCCTCGACATCGCTCTTTTCGATTGATCCGATCAGCGTCACTCTTGCGCCCTCAAGCGGATCACCATTCTCGGCCGTGGCATCGAACAGGATCGACGCCGATGGATTGGCTTTCAGATTGCCCGTGTGGCGGGCAATATCGGACAACAGCATGATCGGCGAGCCGTCCATGCATGACGCTACCGTGACCAGCGACGCATACGGTACGCCGGTTTCCAAATCGACAGTTGCCAGCGCTGCCTTGAGCTTCTGTCGGACGACTTTGCGCGCCTCGCGACCGGTGTCGGACGGGTTCGTGTTTGCTTTGGTGTTCATGACAGCACTGGGATTCTTCAATAATTGACCGGATTCAGGGCTTTTCGGGGGCCAGATCTCGAATCTTGGCGCTCATGGTGGTAATGTAGCGCTGCTCGGTTTATCATGTCTGCCACAATTTGCCCTTGATCGCGGAATAATACAGCGTTGCTCGGGGAAATTCAGATCATGGAAAAAATATGCCCACCATTGCACTCGTTGATGACGACCGCCACATTCTAACGTCGGTAAGCATGGCACTGGAATCGGAAGGCTATGCAATTCAGACATACACGGACGGCGCGACGGCCTTGGCCGGTTTGCAGGATCTGCCGCCCGATGTGGCCATCCTTGATATCAAGATGCCCCGCATGGATGGCATGGAACTGCTGCGCCGGCTGCGCCAGAAATCTGAATTGCCGGTGATTTTCCTGACATCGAAAGATGAAGAGATAGACGAACTGTTCGGCCTCAAGATGGGTGCGGACGATTTCATCAAGAAACCGTTCTCCCAACGCCTTCTGGTCGAGCGGGTAAAGGCCGTGCTCCGCCGGGCCCAGTCCCGCGATGTTCCGCCGACAGGTGCCGAAAAAGCCAAGGTCATCGAACGCGGCAAGCTTTTGATGGATCCTGACCGGCATTCCTGCACGTGGGACGGCAAGGCTGTGGTCCTGACGGTCACGGAATTCCTGATCCTCCAGGCTCTGGCGCAGCGCCCGGGCATTGTCAAGAGCCGGGATGCGCTGATGGATGCGGCCTACGACGACCAAGTTTATGTAGACGATCGGACGATCGACAGCCATATCAAGCGTCTGCGCAAGAAGTTCAAAGCGGTTGACGACAATTTCGATGTCATCGAAACGCTTTATGGTGTGGGCTACAGGTTCAAAGAGATGTAGGCACGCCCATGGCCGTTGAGAATTCGGACCGTTCGCGGGCTCCATCGGGAAAAACCCGGGTATCTGCAGAATGGGCGAAATCGGGACTCTTGACGGTCTCCACCAAAACTCTCGAAGGCCTTCGGGAGTTGTGGAAACTCGCGTCGCAGACACTGGCGTATCTGCGCACGAAAATTCCGAAGAAAACCGCGGCAGCGGATACCCAGGCATTTGCCGAGACTTCAGCGTCGACGTCATTGGCTTCGGAAGCGCCGTCTGCTGCATTTTCGACGTCCGAGTATTCCGTATCTGATTCTTTCACCTCGGACGACCCGGTGTCCCAAAACGAAGCCACAGGCGTCGACGCGCCGATGTCGCTGTGGAATCGACTGCTTGTCGCCCTTAGGCGGCGCCTGTCGTCGAGCCTGACCCGGCGCATCGTGTTCCTGAATGCAGCGGCACTTGTGTTGCTGGCGTCCGGCATTCTCTACCTCAATCAGTTCCGGGCGGGGTTGATCGATGCCAGAGTCCAGAGCCTCCTGACTCAGGGCGAAATCATCGCCGGCGCAATTGCCGCCTCAGCCACGATCGACACCGAGTCGATCACGATCGACCCGGACCGGCTCCTCGATCTCAAGCCAGGCGAGACCATATCTCCGGTGGAAGACGACAGCTCGCTCGAGTTCCCGATCAACCCTGAACGCGCCGCACCGATCCTGCGACGGCTGGTCCTGCCGACCAAATCCTGGGCCCGGATCTACGATTCCGAAGGTGAGTTGATTGTCGACTCCCGCAATCTGGAAGCCAGGGGTCAGATCCTGAGTTTTGAATTGCAGACATCTGAGCCTGAACCGCCAGGCTTCTTCATCAGGCTTTGGGACGGGTTTGTCGGCTGGCTTCTGGCCAGCGACCTTCCCGTTCAGGATGAGACGCTGGGCGCCAACGGCCGGGGGTTTCCCGAAGTCGTTGCCGCCCTTAACGGCGCATCCGTGTCCATCGTGCGCGCTAACGAAAAGCACGAACTGATCGTTAGCGTGTCGGTTCCCATCCAGCGTTTCCGGGCCGTTCTGGGGGCCCTGGTGTTGTCCACTCAGGGCGGTGATATCGACGCTATCGTCCATGCCGAACGCTGGGCGATCATTCGTGTGTTCCTGGTGGCGCTCGCCGTGGCAGTCCTGCTGTCGATCCTGTTGGCTGGCACCATCGCCGAACCCATGCGCCGGCTGGCGCGGGCGGCCGAACGGGTCCAGACCGGGAACAACAAGCGTGTCGAGATCCCCGATTTTTCCGTTCGTGGCGACGAGATCGGGCATCTGTCGACCGCCCTGCGGGACATGACCACAGCACTCTACAACCGGATCGATGCCATCGAGAGTTTTGCTGCTGATGTCGCCCATGAACTCAAAAACCCGCTGACGTCGCTCAGAAGTGCAGTGGAGACTCTGCCGCTGGTAAAGGACGACAACTCCCGTCAACGTCTGATCACCATTGTCCAGGATGACGTCAAACGGCTGGACCGCCTGATCAGCGACATTTCGGATGCATCCCGCCTCGATGCCGAACTGGCCCGTGCCGTCACCGTGCCCGTTGATATCGGGGTGCTTCTGGATGCCGTCGTGTCGGTGTTCAATGACACCCGCAAGTGGAACGACCCCCGGTTCACCTTGTCAGTCGATCGAAATGGTCAAAAAAAGGACGCGTTCGTCGTCATGGGCCATGACAGTCGATTGGGTCAGGTCGTCCGGAACCTGATCGGAAATGCCCGCTCGTTTGCGCCCAAGGGCAGCGAAGTCAAGTTAGTTGCCAGGCGAATCGGTAACGACGTTGAATTCCGCGTCGAAGACGAAGGGCCCGGTATCCGGGCGGAAAACCTGTCGAAGATCTTTGACCGGTTTCATACCGACCGGCCCGGCGAGGATCAGTTTGGCAAGAATTCCGGGTTGGGGTTGAGTATTTCCCGCCAGATCGTCGAAGCCCACAAGGGCCGGATCTGGGCGGAAAACCGGTTTGGGGACAAGGATCGGCATCTTCCCGAGTCGCGTCGTTACGTGACCGGTGCACGTTTCGTCGTTCGGTTGCCTGCCGGAGATCGCCCCGAAAAGTCCCGCAACGATTCAGAGTCCACGACCGAAAAGGGCCAAAAACGCAGCACGCTCATGCACGCCTGGCGTTTCTGCAAACGCCAGATTAGCCGTGTGCCCTACAAACGGGTTGTGAAATCGGTTCGCAACTATCTGAACTCCTCCACCAATGACTGAAACCGTGCACGGAACCTGCGTTTGTATCGCGGGAACGGGTGTTCTGCTGGTCGGCCCTTCCGGAAGCGGTAAGTCTGATCTGGCATTGAGGCTGATCGACAATGGCGGCGTTCTGCATTCAGATGCTGAAAATAGCTCCGAATTGGTGTCCGATGACCAGGTGGTTCTGCAGGCGTCTGGTGCAGCAGTCGTGGCCCGCCCGCCCGACAGCCTTGCCGGCCGGCTCGAAGTGAGGGGCGTGGGCATCCTACGCGTGCCCTATCTGGCAGAAACGGCGATCGGGCTCGTGATCCGCCTTGTGCCACCGGAAGAAGTGCGGCGACTGCCTGACCGGGATCGGTCCAAATTCAAGGTTTGTGGAATTGATCTGCCCTTGTTATGTCTTGCGCCCTTCGAGGCGTCGGCGCCGGCAAAAGCCAGGGCAGCGGCGCACGCAGTGTTGAATGATGGCTTTGCAGAATGGCTGGAACCGAACTTGCTGGACACATGATATCGCACTTGCCTATTGCGGCAGGCGCAGTCAAAGTTGGTCAGCCAAGTGAGGGAAAAATTGTGAGGAGGCGAGAGGGGATATGATTGCAGCCTGGAAAATCGCTCCTGCACGGTGCGGAGCACAAGAATTGCCGGCGCGGGGAGGCAGTCTGTGATTGGCCTCGTACTGGTAACCCACGGCCAGCTCGCGTCAGAGTTTCGCGCGGCCATGGAGCATGTGGTTGGTCCGCAGGACAATGTGGAGACAATCTCAATCGGTCCCGATGATGACATGGAGCAACGCCGCACGGAAATTCTCGAGGCCGTCGGTCGCGCAGACACCGGCAGCGGTGTCATCCTGCTGACCGATATGTTCGGCGGGACACCATCAAATCTCGCCATTTCCGTCATGGAAAACGCCAATGTAGAGGTATTGGCAGGAATCAATCTGCCGATGCTGATCAAGTTAGCAAGCGTGCGCAACGACGTACCGCTTGGGGAAGCTGTCGAGCAGGCTCAGGTGTCGGGTCGAAAATACATCAACGTGGCAAGCCAGGTGCTGTCCGGAGACGGGTCCTGAAGGCCATGTCGCAGACCAGCAAGACTTGCCCGGAGGAACATCCGGACCGTGTGCCACCAACCCGGCGCCTCACAATCGTAAACGCCAAGGGCTTGCACGCCCGCGCGTCGGCCAAGTTTGTCCGTTGTGCCGAAACCTTCAAGTCACGCATCAATGTTTATCGGGACGGTCAGACCGTCGGTGGCACGTCGATCATGGGCTTGATGATGCTGAACGCATACTGTGGCGCGACCATCGATGTGTCGGCCACGGGCCCGGATGCAATCGCTGCCCTTGACGCCATCGAAGCGCTTGTGACGGCGAAGTTCGAGGAAGAGTGATCGCCTTTTGGTTTTGTCCTGCTCTAGGCCACCAGAAACCATGTGCTCATGCCGCTGGCCTGATGTTCCAGCATGTGACAATGCAGCATCCATTTGCCGGGGTTATCCGCGAGCAGGGCGATTTCAACGGTCTCTTCCCGATCCACGAGAACGGTATCCCTCATAGCCGAGGCTTCGGCACCGGTGGGCGCTGCCGATTGCGAAGCGCCTGCCGCGCGCCTTGAGACGATCTGAAAGTGATGCCCGTGCAGATGGATGGCGTGGGGCCACAATGTCTCGTTCTTGAGTTGCAACCTGATCGTTTCACCGAGTTTGGCGGTGAACAGAGGCTTGTCGGTCATGCCTGCAACACCATTGAAGGCCCAGGTCTGGGCATGTTTGGTTGCCAGAGTCCTGCCATCCAGAACTTCGCCCTTGTAGGATGCCGATTGCAGGAATCGCATGGCGCCTCCGGTCATCACAAGTTCTGAACGGGCCGCATTCGTGAGATCGGGACGCGGGACACTGTTCGCCCGCAGGGCTTGAGGCGCATCCGGTCGCGGCGGTCGTTCGCCCGGACCAGCTTCGCAGACCAGATATCCGGCAACCAGATCTGAGTCGCCGCTGGATTCGACAATGGCAATTTCATCTCCGGTCTGCGCCTTGATGTCGACCAGCAGGTCGACCCGCTGGGATGGCGCAATGACCGCACCTGTTTCAGGCGCGCGTTGTGGCGGAACGGGTTGACCGTCCAGCGCGACAATCCACGCCGATTGCCCCTTGATGCCGAAACTCATGATCCGGGCATTGGCGGTATTGATGAGACGCAGTCGCACCCGGTCACCGGGCGCCACCGCCAACCTCTCGTACGCCTTGCCGTTCAGTGTCAGAATATTGCCCAGTCTTCCGGCATGGGACCAGTCCATCAGATGGCCGAGCGAAGATTCATGGAATTTGCCATTGTCTTCCAGACGCCAGTCGTCTGCGCAAATAGTATAGTCGCGGTCTACCTGGCCGGCTTCAATGTCGCCGTCGACGATCAATGTGCCGTAGAGACCACGGGCCAGTTGTTCCCAGGACCGGTGATGCGGGTGATACCAGTATGTGCCGGCATCCGGGGGAGCAAAGCGATAGACAAATTCGCCGCCGGGCGGGATGGGATCCTGAGTGAGGCCGGAGACCCCGTCCATGGCGTTGTCAATGCGCAGCCCATGCCAGTGAATTGTGGTTGGCTGCTCCAGTCGATTGAATACCTTGATGGTGACCGGTTGGCCTCTCTTCGCCCGCAACATCGGGCCTGGCACCGATCCATCGTAGGACCAGACAGTGGTCTCACTAGCGGAGTCTTCAAGCAGAAGCGCCTTGGCATTCTCCACCGAAATCTCATAGTCGAATGAATCACGAGCCTTTCCAAGAAAGTTCAGGAAAGGGACCGTCGTTAAACCCAGGGAGCCAGCAACAAACGAACGTCTTGTTATCATTTCAACGTGGCCTCTATTTCTGATCCCGGCCCATCCTAACCCGAATTCCATGACCACAACACGGAATCAATGTGTGCACCGCTTTCGACATCAGGCCGCGACGGTGTTTTCGCATGCCGGTCGATGTCCACGGCCACGGCGCCGGGAAGGAATGCGTTAGTCATGATTGCATGAATCTGCTGCCGGGCTTGACATTGAAGGCTGCCGAGCGCATGTATCTGTTACGTTTTCTCGTGATCGCGCGAATCGACGCATCAATGCGGCCGATATTGTCTAGAGAAATCTTTACCCCAATCCCCATCTGATCCAACTGCGCGTGGACATATAGGAAACGGCTGACACCGGCTGCGCAACTGCGCGCGGGTCACGCCGACACAAGGAAAAACTTTTAGTGACTGTTTCAAATTTCGCCGAACTCGGACTGTCCGATCGGCTCTTGCGCGCGCTCGACGATGCGCAATACAAGACCCCGACACCAATTCAACAACAAGCCATACCGCTCTTGCTGGAAGGCAAGGACATTCTCGGTATCGCCCAGACCGGCACCGGCAAGACGGCGGCCTTTACCCTGCCGCTCCTGCACAACCTCGAAAACGACGGAAAAAAGACAGCACCCGGAAAGACGCGGGCATTGATTTTGGCGCCAACTCGGGAACTCGCTCTTCAGATCTCCGCCAGCATCAAGACCTATGGCCGGCGCATGCAAGTCCGTCAGACGGTCGTCATGGGTGGTGTTTCCAAGCGCCCGCAAATGGAGGCCCTTCGCCGCGGCGTCGACATTCTGATTGCGACACCAGGCCGGCTACTCGATTTGATCAATCAACGGTGCATAAGCCTCAGCGATTGTGATTATCTCATTCTCGATGAGGCAGACCGCATGTTCGACATGGGCTTCATCCGCGATGTGCGCAAGATTTCGGCTATGCTGCCGAAGCAACGCCAGACGCTGCTGTTTTCGGCAACCATGCCGGCGGAAGTTGCTGTTCTCGCGGGAGAAATACTCAATCAGCCTGAGCGCATCCAGATTGCAGCCAAGAGCGTCGCCGTGGAGCGTATCGAGCAACGTGTACACCATGTTGCCGCGGTCGCGAAGAAGGTGTTCCTGGCAAAGCTTCTCGAAGCCCCTGATCTTTCCAAGGTGATCGTCTTTACCCGCACAAAACACCGCGCCGACCAGGTTGTGAAACATCTCAGCCGTTCCAGTATCATTGCGGAAGCCATCCATGGCAACAAGTCCCAGAACGCACGTCAGCGGGCCCTCACCAACTTCAAGGCAGGTCGTTTGCGGGTCCTTGTCGCCACGGACATTGCGTCACGCGGGATCGATGTGGACGACGTTACGCATGTGATCAATTTTGAATTGCCGAATGAGCCCGAATCCTACGTCCACCGGATCGGCCGCACGGCTCGCGCCGGCGCTGCCGGAGTGGCCATCTCTCTGTGCGATGCCGCTGAACGGCCGCAGCTGCGGGACATCGAGCGCCTGATCAAGCGCCCGTTGAAAGTCGTCGGCGAAAAGCCTGCCGAACTTGTTTCGTCGTCTGAAAAGAAGGCCAAGCAGCCGTCACGCAAGCCCTCGTCGGGCGCACGCCGTCGGCGGCGGCCCGGAAAAGTCGACCGGCGCGCGGCCTGACCGGCCGCGTATTTGTCTTTATGACGGCTTTGAGAATCCTTGACTTTTACCCAGAAATATTCTAAAGGCCCTTCATACGTGTTGCATTTGTTTTGTGTTACTTGAATAGCCGGTTCGCCGATCATTTTATTTATCCCCTGACAATGTGAGCGTTTAAACCGATTGCGCGTCACTCAACGTGCGCTGCAAAATCAACACTCCTGTTTGAGGACAAGACTATGACGACTGGTACCGTAAAGTGGTTTAACCCTGCCAAGGGCTTTGGATTCATCGAACCTGAAGAAGGCGGCAATGACGCGTTCGTCCACATTTCTGCGGTTGAGCGTGCGGGTCTGAGCACACTTAACGAAGGCCAGAAGGTTTCCTATGATCTGACACCTGGTCAGAATGGCAAATCTTCTGCCGAAAATCTGTCTGTCGTTGAATAACGATGACTTGCTCCGCCTCCAATTTCGATTGGAGGCGGCCGCCAAGGCGGAAATAACTAAAATCGTTTGCGATGATTGCATCGCAAATCATGAGGATTGAACCGGCCCTCGCGCGGCGAAACCTCCAGCGTCGAGCATATCGATGCAGTGTTGGACAAACTTGTCAGACAAAATTGTCAATTGCACAACAGATGTTCGCAACCGTTTGATAATGGAAATTGCGAACCCGTTGGCGCGCCGGTGCAGGTTTCCCCTGACGATATCGTGTTCGCCATGATATCTCTCTTAGAATCAATAGGCTATCCAGATGAGTAAAACAGCAAAGACGAAGGCCGAGGCGCAGTTTGCCGCCCTCCAGAAAAAGGCCGTAGACACCAAAAATGAGCAGGAACAGGCCCGCGATGACCGTGCGGAACACGTAGCAAAATTACGGGCACTCCGTCTGGCCAAGGAAGCAGAAGACGAGAAGATGGCCTTGGCTGAAAAGAAAAAGAAGACGGCGGCGAAGGTAAAATAACCCACCCTGCAATGCCCCTAGTACTGCCGGCACACCCGCCTGCGGCATACATTTTTCCTCATTTAGTTCAGGCTGCAACACCGCTTTCGCCGTTACGCCGGTCCGGGCCGGTGTAATTGGCATCATTCCCGAGCCTGCGGTCAGCATCGCCGGACCGCAGTTTGCCGAGGAACCCCGAAACTTCGCTTCTGAGAGTCTGGGACTGTTCGAAAAGCTCCGTCGTCGCCGACATGACCTGACCGGCAGCCTGTCCTGCTTCATGAGAAGCCTGGGTCAGCCCAGCAATGTTCTCGGAAACGGTTTGCGTTCCCCCGGCCGCTTCCTGAACGTTGTGTGCGATCTCTTGCGTCGCAGCACCTTGTTCTTCCATCGCCGAGGCGATCACAGTCGACGTCTGCTCAACATTGGCGATCACGTCGCTGACTTGCTCCATCGACGAGACGGCTTGGTCAGTTGCCGTCTGCATTTCCTGGATCTGTTCGGCGATTTCACTGGTTGCCTGGGCGGTCTGGTTGGCAAGTGCCTTGACTTCACTGGC
>JAJFHC010000122.1 GCA_021775835.1 Hyphomicrobiales bacterium
CGCCGACCTCACTCAACCGAACATAACGCTCATCAAGATCCCAGAAACCGGCCTGAATGCTCATCATCAAACTCCGTCATCAGCGATAACGGTAGTGAATCAAATCACAGCCGATTTGACGAGGTAATTCGAGATGTCCAACTGGCTTCCGGCAGAATCAGATTACCCCCGAGGGAAAATGGGATGATATGCTCGTCTCCAAATCGAAAGACACCAGATGGCAACACTGTTGTCTCACAATAGATGCATTTCCCGACCGCTGAATACGTGGGCATTTTAGGTTCACCATGCAATCACGGAATAAAGGTTCGGGCGGCAGCATTGAAAGCGATCTTTCTACTGCAGAGTTGGCGAAGTGCCGCGATGTCATGCTTCGCAGATTGTAGATCAACGCCGCCACTCCCCCGCCTGAAGAAAGGCCCGCGCGCACGACCTACAATCGGTAACGGCCTTCCGGATACGATTCCACAGGCTCTCTAGTCGTATTGTGGTTGTATTCAGCCCGCAACTTGACACAAATCTGTTGCCAGACCCTCTTTAAGAACTCGCTTCCAGACAACTTTTCCTGCGTGATTATTCCGCAAACACGACAGGCGAAGGTAACACGTCCATCGCTGCGAAAAATAGTCGGCTCAATTTGCAAGTCGCAATTTGGGCAGTAGGGTATCAAGCTCCAAACATCACCAGGTGGAGCATATTCCCATCGCCAGCAGATGCCGGAAATTGTATCGGATGTGTAATTCCGGTACGAGGTTGGTTTCTTTTTTTTTGAGTGCTTTTTTTGCGACCAAAACCGTCGTGTGGCCAGAACCACGCCAATAGCAAGACACAAACTCAGTAGAGCCAAAAGTACCAAAATCCAGTTTGCAACAGGAGTTTGTGTGATCGCCCAGTTTTTGAGCCAAACGACAAATTTCGTGTCCTGGTACAGCCAAACGAGGCCATAAAACAAGGCACTGACTATCGCCACTATTGTCGTGGCAATAATCTTGCTCCACACCGGATCGCTCCAGCGTTTTTTTACTTGCTCCCAGAGAATGTTCAAAATATTGGGCAACACTTTTGCTCGTGATTTACAAAGGTCGATTCGGCGATAGTCTAGGGACGGGCGGGAGACAATGCCAGCACTCCCATGAATCTGTACACCGGGCTGTGTGACCCAATCGTGACCCACTTGAAACGATTTAATTGAAAATTCTTAGTAAAATCAGAGTGTTACAAAACGAGTCCGCCCCCTTGGTAAGGGAGAGGCCGAAAGTTCGAATCTTTCCGTGGGCACCAGCACTTTCCCTGAAACTATAACTTATCAACTGCTAACCGCGCTTTTGCGCGTCGGCTATTCGGGAAACAAGCACGCCCACAAGCCAGACGAGATGGAAACGGCACACAAGAATCGTGCAAAATCCGTGCATTGATTTCCCTGATCTGCCTCCGCCCCGGAACAACCTCCACTTTTGTGATTGACAATGCAGCGGTCTGGAAGGCCTGCTGGTTCGTACGGAGAACCCCTAATTCGGAGCACGCGTGCCAGACCGCAAGCAAAGAAAGCGCGCCCCCCCTGAATTCAGCCGTGTGCGCGCATGAATGCCTGGTTCGGTGAGATATGAAGGGGGAGAAATTTTGGGATTGCCTTTCGACCGGGCAAAATGCGCATATTGTTGCAGAGGGCAAAAAGCGCCCGTGAATCGGGGAAAACTCTTCGCCGGGATAACTTTATGAAAACCGACTTTTTAGCGTTGACCGGAGCGATTGCGACAGGCAGATCGTGTTAGCAATGCCATTCTGGGAATTTTTTCAAAAACGGAAAACCGGCGCTCCCCTGAACCGCCACCTGTTTGATCATGTCCCAAAATGCGGCGGGACAAGTGTTTTGAATACGCTTACTGAAATACTGCCTGCAGGCAGTGTTTCGCCACATATACACCCGTTCCAAAATTCATATACCGCTGATCTGTCACGCACGTTGGCCCGCTTTACGGTTGTTGGAGGGCATTTCGGCTACTCATACCGGTCTTTGGTGCCTCGACGAACAACCAAACGGGCAACCGTCATCAGAGAGCCACTGTCCAGAATCAGGTCAGAGTATCGTTTTTTCCGATATGTTTCCGATGAACTCCATTTGCGACATGTGATGATGGCGCGCGAGCTCAGCTTTAGTGATTTTATTCGGGCTCGAATGGTGCAGGACGAAAAACAACCTTCGAACTATCAGACAAGGTTTCTCGGAGGCCCCCTTGCGGGCCTGCCTGCTGTACCTGAAGCTGCCGCAAAGGAAGTTCTGGATCGCTACGATATCGTTGGCGTTACGTCTGACCTCCCCCGGTTCGTGGAGCGTCTGGCTCTATCGACTGGTTATAGTGGAGAGGTCGTGTCCGTGCTTGCCAGAGTTGATTCAAACGCATCAAAAGGCGACGATGACCTTAGTGACGAGCAATGGGCAGAGGTTGCAGAGCAAAACACCTTCGACCTGGCCCTGTATCAGGAAGCTCTCAGACGAAGCCGCCAATAAATCTCACGCAACACGCCGGGATGTCTGCCCTCTCATCGCCAAGTTGCCAGAGCCCCGATGTCGCCAAGGGCCTTCCTGCAAACCGGTTGATCTATCCCATCAGAGCCTTGCGAAAAAACACCCGGTCAAAACCGTCTTCGTGCCAGCGGCCCGTTTCCGTGTAGCCCAGTTTTGGATAAAGCGTCAGGTTCTCGGTCATCTTCGCGTTGGTGTACAACTCGACCGCGACCGCTCCCGTCTCAAGGGCACACTGTTCGGCATAAGTGATCAGCTGGATGCCGTAGCCCATGCTCTGGAAGTCCGGGTGGACGGCAACGTTTTCCAGGTGGACATGATCGTCGCGGGGGAAGAACACGGCGAAACCGGCAATCGTCCGGCCGTTGCTCAGCACATGGACAATGTTCTTGCCGATCTGTTGCTCGAAGTCGGCCACCATGGGTGCTGGACGCCTGCCGATTCTGGGTACGTACATGCTGTAGGCCGCTCTGGCGCAACTGTGAATGCCGCGCAGATCGGACATTTTGGCCAGCCGGATATTCATGTTGTTTGCCCTCCACCGTCGTCGTGCCCGGACCATAACAAACTGACGGATCTCCGGTAGGTCCAGATGTTTGCAAATTGATGTCGGCAATTGTGGCAAACGCTGACTTGCGCTCATAACAGGTACCGGTCTTCGCCCCAGCTCTCCAGCATCAAAACTTTTTTGAAAATCCCGCCCGACCCTGTACTCTTTGGGTATCTTACACCCCTTGAGGTGCTCATTGAATGCGCCAATCGCTTCAATCCTATCTGATGACGGTCATGGATCAGCCGGACGATGTTCCGGCGACCGAGCTTATCCAGCGCATCACAATTGCCCGGGATATTTCCAGGACTGAACATGTCCTGCGCGAGTTTCTGCTGAACCGGTTTGGGGCGGCGTCCCTGGAAGAGTTGTCGCGGGAGAACCTGTGTCAGGTCTGGAAGGTAGTGCAGGGCTGGGCCTACATGTGGATTTCCCACGACAAGTTTTCCATTTTCGACGAGCAGGTACCAGACTTCGACATTTTGAAGACGGGCAGGTCCGTCCGATGACGCAGATTGAACCCAGATCTCTGGAGACCGAAGCGGCTGGCTTTCTGAAGGCGGCGTATGACCGGTATTGCCATGAGGGTGCCACCGTCGATGCCTTCATGGACCAGACGTTCTCGCCTTACATCCAGATCCTGCATGATGACGGTGACCGGATCCCGACTTATGTGTATGTGGGGCCGGGCGACCTGATGACCCGTTTTTTCGGGAAATCGGTGACCGACAAGGCGCCGGGCACGCGCGGCCTGCCGGACCGGGATTTTGGCCGCAGTTGCGCCGGGCGCTACGAGGACGTGAGTTGGACACAACGACCGGCGCTGGACCGGGTGTCGGGCAAGACCCAGGGGCAATGGGTGCAGTACGACCGGCTGATCCTGCCCTGTGTGCTGGGCGACCGGCTGCCTACTTTTGTTGTTTTTCTGTGTCTGCAACGTACACTTCGTGTCCCAGACGCATCATGTGCTCGAGATCTTCAAGCTCATTCCACAACAGCGAATAGCTTGGCGAATAGTTAGGCGGCAGTTCTTTCCACTCGACCACATGGGGCGCGCCGTGGACGTAGCCTTTCCGGTCCCTGAATCCGTTCAGCACGAGATGGCGGTTGGTCAGGCCGTAGACGGCATTGGGTTTCCATTCGATCAGTGCGATGGCCTGGGCGATGCGGGCCAGAAGCGGGCCTATCTGACGCGCCCGGACGCGCTTGGTCAGGACCATTTCGCCGTGATAGACCACCGTGCCGGTGATCCGGCGCGGGCCGGGTGCCGCAGACTTGATGATGCCGCCGTTGAGCCGCGCCAGATTGGCCTTCAGGAACTCTTCAAGAGTGGTGGCCCCCAGTTCATCCTTGCGCATGGCCTGAACCGCAATAATCTTGCCGTCGTCGTCACGGCAATGCATCCAGAAAGCGCGTTCGGAAAGCAGGTCCATGTAGGCGGTGTCAAAATGCTCGGACACCCCGCCTTTGAGTTTTGTCGCCACCTTCTTCAGTTTCTCGAAGTCGTTGCTCAACCCGATGTGGTTGATTCCCTCTGACTCGGCCATGCGAATGCCGTCCGCTATGAACCGGCAGGCATCCAGATTTGTCTGCAGGCGCAGTTTGGTTCTTGTCATTGGTCCCGCCTGCATGACCTTCTTCCGTGCCGAACTTATTATCAGCGACATCACAACAAACAATACTTGTTCTGGGATATTCTAGTATCGTTTTGCGAAATACAAATGGTTTAATACACAACCTTTTGCAACGCGATTGATGTTAGCATTCTATATTCACCACGCTCGCGTTAAAGCTTCCATTGAATCAGAATAGATTGAATCGACATGGCGTTGAGAAAGTTCGCTGCCGCAACAATTGCCGCAATGCTATAATTGCCGTTTGCCCCTGACTTCCACAATGGTGCAATCAGGCCTTCCCCTGCCCCACGAAAGGACGCCACCCATGAGACTAGAACACAAGATCGCCGTCATCACCGGAGGCACCAGCGGCATCGGGCTGCGGGTGGTCGAACGGTTTCGCGCCGAGGGCGCCGAGGTCGTCTTCACCGGACGGCGGCAGGACCTGGGAGACGGGATCGCTGCGGCTACAGGCGCCACATACGTCAAGGCCGATGCCGGCGGCGAAGCGGACGCGGAACGCACCGTCAAAGAGACACTCGACACTCATGGGCGTATCGACATCCTGATGAACAATGCCGGGGCGCCAGCACCGGCAGGTCGTCTGGAAGACCTGCCGCTGGACGGGTTCGATCTGGCAATCCAGGTCCATGTGCGCGGCACGCTTGCCCACATGAAACACGCGGCCCCTGCAATGCGGGCGCAAGGGTCTGGCAGCATCATCAATGTGGGGTCGGTCGCGGGACACCGGGCGGGGTACAGTTCATCCCTGATCTATGGAGTCGCAAAGGCGGCGGTCATTCACCTGACCCGGTGCGCGGCCATGGAACTGGGCGAGGACGGGGTCCGTGTGAACTCGATCTCACCGGGCGGCATCGCCACCGGCATATTTGCAAAGTCGCTGGGGATGGACACGGACGAAGCCGACAACACCACCGAGAAGGTGAAGGCTGCACTGGCGACAATTCAGGCGATCCCGCGGGCGGGACTGACCGACGATATTGCCGCCGCCGCCATTTTTCTGGGCAGCGACGAAGCGGGATTCGTCAACGGCGAGGATATGGTCATCGATGGAGGCTTGATCTGGGGACGGCGGCATTCGGAGGTCATGAAAGGCGGCGGCACCTGGAGTCACCTATTCGAATAGAGCGACCTGCTCTAGGGCTTGTTGAGAACCAGGTCCGCCACATCGACAATGGCGATGGTCGAGTCCCACAAGGCAACAGCAAGCCGGGTGCCGTCACTGGAAAACGACAGGGACTGAATGACCAGTCCTGTACTGGCCTCGAACACCTTGCTGCCATCATCGACGTTCCACAGGCGAAGCAGGCCGTTCTCGTCGCCGGTGGCCAGAAGTTTTCCGTCTGGGGACGCCGCGACACCACGCACCCAGTAAGAGTCAAAGCCGTCCTGGCGCCACCCGGGATCCCCGGTGGTTGCGGCCAGCCCGATGAGGCCAGACCTGGCCTCGGTTTGCGACCCCGCGACGAGCGTTGTCGATCGCGGCGGAAAGACCATCTTCCACATGCCTGCAACCACGGTAGAGTCGTCCAGAGCCGTTGAGGGCGTTACGTCGAGGTTCGCTGCCACTTCGAAAACATCAAGCCGGGTCCTGTGACCGTCGTCGTCGCTGTAGGCCCCCTGGGCCGCTGCAACAAACCGGCCGTTGTCAGAGATTGCCAGGCCATTGCGAACCGGCATGGCAGTCTTGATGGTCACTTCGCGTACCGACAGCATCGCACTCCAGACATCGACCGTTCGGGAGGCCTGGCTGGCAAGGGCGAACCGGGAGCAGTTGCCATCCCAGACCACATGATCAAAGGCTCCTGTGGTGAGTCGCCGGGCGCCAAGAGGTGTGGGCTGGGGGTCACGCGCCAGGTTGAGGATCGAAACCCGGTCCTCCTTGGCAATGATCAGTGCGGACCGGTTTCGGCAGTACCCAAATAGCGAATCTGTGTAGGCAATGACTTCCGGACTGCTGTCCTTCAGGCCCCACAATACCACGTCGCCGTTTTCCTGGCGCGACACAATACGATTGTGCTTGTCATCGAAAACGATATCCATGGCAAGTGTCGGCAAGCGGCCATCAGGGGAATGATCACCGGGTGTACCCAGCACGGTTGAGAATTTTACCGCGGGCACCGGCGCAGGTGTCATGGACACGTAGGCGATAACCGGGACGGCAAGCGCCACGACCAGAGCCAACGCCCCGGCAACCACAAGAAGCCTGACTTTCACAACCCGGTACTCCAACTCAACTCAACTCAACTCAACTCAACGCCACTAGTAACAGAGCGCACGACAATCACATAGGACGGTGAACGAATTATTGCCAAACGACATTTTGCATTGCAAAAGATATATGTTGCAATGCAATATAACTACTCTATGGTCAGCGCACAAATTACAACTCCCGAAAACGGATTATCAACACGTGACCAGGCAAACGCTTGCGGCCTTTGCTGACCGCATTTCCTTCGCCGACCGCAACACTGACGGTCTCACCAGCTTCACACCCAGCCGCATCAAGACCGAACTGCTTTCCGGTCTTACCGTGGCGCTGGCGCTTGTTCCCGAAGCGGTGGCCTTCTCGTTTGTGGCCGGCGTTCACCCTCTGGTTGGTCTGTATGCAGCCTTCATGGTCGGCCTGATCACGGCCGTTATCGGTGGCAGGCCCGGCATGATTTCCGGCGCGACCGGCGCTTTGGCCGTGGTGATGGTGTCGCTCGTCGCAACCCACGGCGTCCAGTACCTTTTCGCCACCGTGATTTTGATGGGCGTGTTCCAGGTCCTGGCGGGTCTGTTCCGGCTGGGCAAGTTCATCCGTCTGGTGCCGCATCCGGTCATGCTTGGCTTCGTCAATGGCCTGGCGATCGTCATTTTCATGGCCCAGCTCACTCAGTTCCAGATCGCAGGGCCGGACGGAGCAAAGGTCTGGATGACCGACTGGCCGCTTGTCACCATGCTGGGCCTGGTAGCCCTGACCATGGCGATCATCTGGTTGATGCCGAAGATCACCACAGTGATTCCCGCTCCGCTCGCCGGCATTGCTATTGTTGCCGCCCTCGTCATCGGATTCGGCATTGATGTACCACGCGTTGGCGACCTGGCGTCGATCGAAGGCGGACTGCCGTTGTTCCACGTTCCCATGGTTCCCGTGACCTTCGAAACCCTGCGGATCATCCTGCCTTACGCCCTGATCCTGGCGGCCATCGGCCTGATCGAAAGCCTTCTGACACTCAACCTGGTTGGCGAAGTCACCCGCAAGCGCGGCGGCGCATCCCAGGAATGCATCGCTCAAGGATTGGCCAATACGGTAACCGGCTTTTTCGGCGGCATGGGCGGCTGCGCCATGATCGGGCAATCGATGATCAATGTGAAGTCGGGTGGGCGCACGCGCCTGTCGGGTATCGCCGCGGCCTTGTTCCTGCTGGCCTTCATCCTGGTCGGCTCAAGCCTGATCGAACAGATTCCCCTGGCAGCCTTGGTTGGTGTCATGTTCATGGTCGTGGTCGGCACCTTCGCCTGGCAAAGCCTGACCATCCTGCGCCGCATTCCCCTCACCGATGCTCTTGTCATGGTCCTGGTCACCGCCGTCACCGTGATGAGCGACCTGGCGATTGCGGTGGTCGTTGGCGTCATTGTCTCGGCGCTGGCCTACGCCTGGAACAATGCCACCCGGATTCGCGCCAACACCCATGAGACGGCGGAGGGCGCAAAGGTCTACCAGATCGAAGGGCCGCTGTTCTTCGGTTCCGCCGACGGCTTCGCCGAGATATTCCACCCCGACACGGACCCGGACACCGTGGTTGTCGACTTCATGAACAGCCGGGTGGTCGACCAGTCCGCCCTGCAGGCAATCGAGGCCCTCGCCCTGAAATACGAGGCCCTGGACAAGACCCTGCAACTGCGTCACCTGACCCATGACTGCCACCGGCTCCTGAACCGCGCCGGCCAGTTGATCGTCGATGCCGACGACGATCCCGACTACGGCGTCGCGGTCGACTATTCGATCCGCACGGGCATGTTGAACGGCGGGCACTGAAGCGCAAGCTTCACATCGTGCGTTTCCCTGATTCCGTTCCCCGGACTTGATTCGGACTCGTTCCAAAACTCAGGCGTTTGCGTGTGGTATGGTCCCTGCGTGCTGCATCGCGTACGGGAAACGCGTCTCGGAACGGCACCTAGTCTGCCAGCTCATCGTGGCAACGGTCAGAAGAATCCCGACGCAACCCCTGGGAAAACTGGACCGGGACGCCGAATTGCACCCGGGCATGGAACTTTGCGGACAATCGGGATAAGGTCCGCAGCCGTTCATAAACCCGCCACAAAAGTAATCTGCAAGGCGGGAACCGCCGTCGACCGAAACAGCCATGCAATCGCGCCTGAAACACAAACTGATCCTTGCCGTGTGCGGAATTGCCCACGGCGTGCAGGACGGCATCAGCGCCGCGCTGTATGTCCTGCTGCCGATACTGGCCCAGGCCTTCGGGCTGAGTTATTTTCAAACCGGCATCGTGCGCGCGACCCATGTGGGGGCTATGACGCTGTTCGAGCTGCCGTCCGGCGTTGTTTCGGAGTGGCTGGGAGAACGCCGGCTCCTGGCCTTCGGGCTGGTGTGTGCGGGGTGCGGGTTTGTCTATCTGTCGTTTGCCGGCGGCCTGTGGATCGTGCTGATTGCCCTGGCCATCGCCGGTATGGGCGGCGGTTTCCAGCACGCCTTGTGTTCTTCGATTATCAGCAAGACTTTTGAGGCTCGTGGACAGCACACGGCTCTGGGGCTTTACAATTCTGCAGGCGATGCGGGCAAACTGGCATTTACCGGCCTGATCAGCCTTGCGATCGGGCTCGGACTCGCGTGGCAGACGGTGGTCACCGGCTTCGGGCTGATCGCGATCGCCGCCGGTATTGTGGTGCTGGTGGCCTTGCGCGGCTTGAGGGCCGGTTACAGCAACCGGCCCGAGGCTAAAACCTCACCCGGCGAGCCCGGCATCGGATGGGGCATTCGCAATCCAGTGGGCTTTTCCAGACTTTGTGCGGTCGTCTTTCTGGACACGGCGGTACAAGCCGGATTCTTTACCTTTATCGCCTTCCTGATACTCGACCGCGGCCTGCCCCAGGAGCTGGCCTTCACCGGACTCGTGCTCACACTCGTAGGCGGCATGTTCGGCAAGGCGGGATGCGGCTACCTGGCGGACAAGATCGGTTCGAAACCTGCCTTTGCACTGGTCCAATGCGCCACCGCTGCAGCGATCATGGTTCTGGTCATGGCCCCGGCGACTCTGATGTTCGTTCTATTGCTCCTGCTGGGCATTTTTCTTCAAGGGTCCACGTCGATCACCTACGGTTCGGTCGGCGATTATTTTCACAACGACCGGAAATCCAGGGGCTTTGCCCTGATCTATACGGTGTCGAGCCTTTCGGCGATCGCCGGTCCCGTGCTGTTCGGTCTGATCGGCGACCATTTCGGGCTCTCCACTTCCATGACGGTCATGGCCGTGGTGTCGTTGATGGCCGTGGTTCCCTGCCTGCTGTCGAGACGCGCGCAGACCGCGCACAGCATCTGTTGACAACAACCAAACGATCAAGAAACGGAACGGCATGGCAGAATTTGTGATCATCGGAGGCGGGGTATACGGCGCAGGCGTCGCCTGGTGGCTCGCCGAGCAGGGTGCGGAAGTGGTATTGCTTGAAGCACGAAAGATCGGCAATGGCGCATCGGCTGGCCCCGGCCGGCGCGGCACCCGTGCCAACGGCCGGGACATGCGCGAACTCCCCCTGGTCAAGCTCGCCCATGAAATGTGGCCGACGCTCCATGAACGCCTGGGGTCGGAGCAGTTCTTCGAGAGGCTGGGGCATTTGCTGCTGATCGAGCGCGAGCAGGACATCCGTGCCATCGAGGCACGGGCACTGCTGCAGAACCAGTACGGCACGGAAACCCATGTACTGAACCGCGCCCAGGTGCTCGATCGCGAGCCACAGGTCTGCGACAGTGTCATCGGGGCACTCTACTGCCCGCTAGACGGCGTGTCGGATCATACCGCCGTGACCGGTGCCTTTGCCGCCGCCGCCCATTGTGCCGGTGCCAGGATTCTTGAGGATACGGGTGTTGAGAGCCTGGAGATCGAGAGCGGGCGGGCTTGCGCCGTCGTCACGAGTAACGGCGAACGGATCGACGTCAGACGTACACTCTTCGTGCTGGCAAACGCCGGCGTCGAAGCACTTCTGGCTGACCGGATTGCTCTGCCGGTCTGGAGCCGCGCTTTCCAGGTGATGCTAACCGAACCGCTGGAGACGATGCCGATCAGGCATCTCATCGGCCATGTCAGCCGCACGCTCGCGATCAAGGAGGAGTCGGGAAACCGGCTTATGATCTCCGGCGGCTATCCCGGCAAATGGGATGCGGAACAGGAAACAGGCACCCCAATTGATGCCTACGTGCGGGCAAATCTCAGCGACGCCGTGGCGGTCTATCCGGAGCTCGCCGGCGTGAAGGTTGGGTCAGCGGATGCAGATCACCTGGAGTCGCTGTCCGTGGACGACATTCCCGTCATCGATCTTGTGCCGGGGACCGACAATGCGATTTACGCACAGGCGTGGTGTGGACACGGTTGGGCGATCGCGCCAGCCATAACGAAGATGCTGGCAGAATGGGGAAAGGACGGCAAACGCCCGGAATTGCTGGCGCCGTTTTCCCACGCTCGGTTCACTGGGTGACGGCGTCGTCGACGTTATCGGTGTTCCGGAGTCTGCACGATCTTGCCCAGAAGCCTGTCCAATGTGGCCGCGTCGCGGTCAGTCAGCTTGTCGCCGATTGTCGTGGCGATCGCGCCCGAGTAGACCGGCCACATTTTTGTACGAAGCGCTTTCCCAGCCTTTGTGGCGACGACGACATGGCCGCGGCCATCTTCCGCACAAGGCCTGCGCTCCAGATATCCTGCAGCTTCCACGCGGTCGATCAGCCGGGAAATGCTGTACTGAGGCAGGAGCATCCGTTGCTCCAACTCCACGGGCCGCAACCCGGCGTCACCAGCTCGTTCCAGCTCCAGCAAAACGTCGTACCAGGACAATGCCGGCAGGCAGGCGTCCTTTAGAGCAGCCTCGATGCTGGACAAGGCATCCTGCTGGGCGCGCTGAAGCCTGGCCCAGGCGCGGATCACGGTGTCAGATGGCATAGTATTCATTCGCCCTTATAACATATCCATGCAATTGCATCAAGATTGACAATCGTACACTTGCACTTATATGTACATGCAAATGCATCTACCTTCACAGCAAACCAAGGAGCCTTCGATGGTTGACGAAAACCACACTGATCGCCCGGAAGATAGCGAGACACCGACACGGCAGCCCCTGACACTGGTCAGTCACCACCTGTGTCCCTACGTGCAGCGCGCTGTCATTTCCCTGACCGAAAAAGGCGTGGAGTTCGAACGCATCGACATTGACCTTTCCGACAAGCCTGACTGGTTCCTGGCCATCTCGCCGCTGGGCAAGACACCGGTTTTGCAGGTCGGGACCGCGGTGGTTTTTGAGTCTGCCGTCATCCTGGAGTATCTCGAGGAGACTCAGGTCTACCCACTCCATCCGACCGACGCCCTGACCCGGGCTGAACATCGTGCCTGGATTGAATTCGGATCGTCCGTACTCAACGACATTGCCGGGCTTTACAATGCCGGCGACGCGTCCACTTTCACTCAAAAATCCGACCCGCTCAAACGCAAGTTCAGCCTTCTGGAGAAGCAGCTCGGCAACGGGCCCTATTTCGCGGGCGATGAATTCTCGCTGGTGGATGCTGCCTTTGGCCCAGTATTTCGATATTTTGATGTGTTTGACCAGACCGGTGCAATCCAAGCATTCACGGACACACCAAGAGTTGCGGCGTGGCGCTCGGCCCTGTCCCGCCGTCCGTCGATAAGAACAGCGGTATCGAGCGACTATGAAGAACGCTTGCGGCAGTTTCTCGTCGCCCGCAAATCATATCTCTCGGGCCTCCTGGACAGCCCTCGCCCAGAGCACCTTTGACCAATCCGGTAAGCCAACGAAACGAAAAGCTGAAGATCCCTGCGGGCCGATATGGGGCCTTCGGCAATTTTCTTCAGCATGAAATCCTGTGCCGCTTGAAAGACGCGAATATTTTCGATAATTATCGTTTAGGTTCGATTATTTTCGTATTTAGGCGGAATGCCGCTTATTCACGGGCGAAGGGAACATTGTGCGTACGGGCCCATACGATATCGCAATTGTTGGCGGGGGCATAAACGGTTGCGGAATCGCCCGGGATGCGGCCGGTCGCGGGCTGTCGGTTTTGCTTGTTGAAAAGGATGATCTTGCAAGCGGTACCTCGTCGTCATCGACCAAACTTGTCCATGGCGGTTTGCGGTATCTGGAGCACTACGAATTCAAGCTGGTGCGTCATTCCCTGAGTGAACGAGAAGTCCTCTGGGCCATGGCGCCGCACATCATCTGGCCAATGCGGTTTGTCCTGCCGCATCACAGGGGACTGAGGCCGGCGTGGCTGATCCGGCTCGGCCTGTTTCTCTATGACCATATTGGCGGGCGCAAACACCTGCCGGCCACCCGGGTTCTGGCATTGAAGAACGACCCGGCAGGGGAGCCTCTGAAGCCGCAATTTACACGCGGGTTCGAGTATTCCGATTGCTGGGTCGATGACGCCCGACTGGTCGTCCTCAATGCCGTCGATGCCGCCCGACGAGGCGCGAACATCCGGGTCCGAACCGAACTGATGTCCGCTTACCGGCAGGAGGATACCTGGTCCCTTACGCTTTCGGATCGCCTGACCGGCACGACAGAAACCGCCGAAGCGCGTATCCTGATCAATGCCGGCGGTCCCTGGGTCTCCGAAATCCTTTCGAACCGAACCGGCCTCAACAGCCGGTCGACGGTACGACTTGTCAAAGGCAGCCACATTGTCGTCCCCCGACTGTTCGACCATGACAGAGCCTACATTTTCCAGAATGCCGACGACCGGATCATCTTTGCCATCCCCTACCAGCAGGATTTCACCCTGGTCGGCACCACCGATGTCGACTTTGACGGGGACCCGACGGATGTCACGATCGAACGGGACGAAATCACCTACCTCTGTGCTGCGGCCAGCGAGTATTTTGCGGCGCCGATCCATCAGAACGATGTGGTGTGGACGTATTCCGGCGTGCGCCCGCTTTACGACGATGGCGACAGTTCGGCCCAGACTGCAACCCGTGATTACGTGCTCGAGTTGGATGCACCAGAAAATATGCCGGCTCTCCTCAGCGTGTTCGGCGGCAAGATAACAACCTTCCGGCATCTGGCCGAAGAGGTACTGGTGAAACTCGAACCGCATCTGCCGGAACCAGACCGGCCGTGGACAGAAGGGACGACGCTTCCTGGTGGAGATTTTCCGTTCGACGGATTTCACGACCTTGTTGCGCAACTGGCGCGTGATTTCCCCCATGTGCAGGAATCGCTGCTAATCCGGTTGGCCCGCGCCTACGGCACCGGCACTCGTGATATCCTGAAAGGCTCGTCAGATACAAGCGACCTGGGCGAACTGTTCGGTCACGACCTCTATCAGCGCGAGGTCGAGTATCTGGTGGCGACCGAATGGGCGATCGATGCCCAGGACATCGTCTGGCGGCGAACCAAGCTGGGACTACGCCTTTCCATTGCAGAGACCGAACGCCTCAACAGCTGGCTCAGCGACAACCGGGAACGGCTCCTCTCAGCCCGGACATGACGACATTGCGGGACATCATCAGGGATGTTCGAGCAGTATACCTCACGGCAAGCAGGACCGTTTGATGGTCAACGGCATCGCTGTTATCGTTTCCTCCTTCGCCCGTCCTTGGGCGGATGCGGTCGAGTAACAACAGAGGTGTTTCCATGGATCTAACAAAGTACCCACGTGTTCATCTCGCCCAGTTGCCGACACCCCTGGAACCGCTGAAACGACTGAGCCACGCCCTGGACGGCCCGGATATTTATGTCAAACGGGATGACTGCACCGGCCTTGCCGGCGGTGGCAACAAGACTCGCAAGCTGGAGTTTCTGGTTGCCGACGCCATCGAACAGGGCGCCGACACGCTGGTGACCGTGGGTGCCACGCAATCGAACCATGTTAGGCAATCCATTGCCGCTGCAGCGAAAACCGGACTGCGCATCGAAGTACTTCTGGAGCAACGCATGGAGCGTGACAAAGACTATGCCGAGAACGGCAACGTCATGCTTGATTATCTCATGGGTGGGGTTGTCCATCATTGCGGCATGGTCGAGGACCTCAACGCCGCCGGCGAGGAGCTGGCCGACACGCTTCGCGCCGACGGGCGCAAAGTTTATTCCATTCCCGCCGGCGGCTCATCGGTGGTCGGAAGCCTTGGATACTCAGGTTGTGCGACGGAGATTCTGGCTCAAGCCAATGACATGGACATGAGAATCGATGCCATCGTGGTTGCCAGCGGCAGCCAGGGCACACAGGCCGGCCTCCTAGTGGGTCTTGCCGACGCGAATGCAGCCATACCGGTTCACGGCGTGAGTGTCGGCCGAACCCAAGAGGAGCTTGAAGGCAAGGTCTTCGCTCTTGCCACGGACACCGCCACATTCGCTAACGTCACATCGCCGATTGAACGTGAAACCGTGATCTGCGACGGCAGCTTCGTCGGTGAAGGTTATGGTGAGCCAACCGAGGCGATGATCGAGGCGGTCAGTCTGTGCGCCCGTCTGGAAGGGCTCCTGCTCGACCCGGTCTATACCGGCAAGGCTATGTCCGGGCTGATCTCGAAAATCCGCACCGGTATCTACACAAAAGGCCAGACTGTCGTCTTCGTTCACACTGGCGGTCAATCGGCGCTGCACGCCTACCGGACAACTTTTCGGTGAAATCAAGAACGGGAAGCGGTCGTGGCGCGGCTGGTGCAACAAATTTGTTGACCGGCCCGTCTTACCGACCAATTGTTCATGCTGATGAATTCGGTCCTTCCCCGGAGCCTGCGAAGCCTTTCATGAACTCCGCCATGGATATAGATCACCTGCGCAGCTGGGTCGGGCGGACAATGTCCGCAACCGATGCAATCGACCTCAGGCCGGTCCGCGCGCTGGCTGCAACACTGGACCGGAGCCCGGACTCCCTTGCCCAGGGGCAAGCGCTGCCGAACGCCTGGCACTGGCTGTTTTTCCACGATGTGCAAAGGCAGAGCGATCTGGGCCGAGACGGTCATCCGGCCGTTGGCGGGTTTCTGCCGCCGGTCACCCTGCCCCGGCGAATGTGGGCGGGCGGACGCCTGGAGATCGGCCACCCCCTGACGATCGGTGAAACTGTTACGAAAACCTCGACGATCCTGTCAGTCGATGCCAAAGCCGGCCGTAGCGGCGCCCTTGTCTTTGTGACGGTTCGCCATGATTTCCAGGGCGACCGGGGCGGCGCGATGGTCGAGGAGCACGATATCGTCTATCGCGACATCCCGGGCGAAGGCGATGCAAAGCCTGACCCAAAAACCCCTCGCGAAGAGCCGCAATGGACACAGACCCATACGCCAACATCGGTTCAGCTGTTTCGCTACTCGGCACTCACCTTCAACGGCCACCGGATTCACTACGATCTCGATTTCTGCCGTAAGGAAGAAGGCTACGATGGGCTTGTGGTCCATGGCCCGCTGATCGCCACGAACCTGCTCGGCCTTGTGCACGACAACCTGCCTGACAGGACTGTCAGCCGGTTTGAGTTCAAGGCGATCAGTCCACTGTTCGACACCGCACCCTATTCGATCTGTGGCCGGGCGGACGATGATCAGGCCACGATGTGGGCGACCAATATGGGTGGAGAACTTGCAATGACCGCGAAAGCGGAACTGCGTGATGCCTGACGCCTCGAACAATGACGTGCGCGGCAACGCTCTCGATCTCTTTGGCGACTGGGTGGCCCAACCCTGGCCAGACTTCTCCTCGGTCTCAACGACGCTCGCCACAAACGCATTTATCGATACCGTCGCCTGCATGATCGCGGGTGCCGGGGAACCGGTTTCCAAAAAAACCGCACGCGCCCTTGCGGCATGGCGAAGCGGAGGCTCGACGCTGGTCACCGGCGGGCAGGACAGTCCGCCCAACGCAGCCCTGGTCAATGCCACTGCCGGTCATGCCCTTGATTATGACGATTTCGACGCTCCTTCCGTCAGCCATCCCAGTGTGTGCCTGGTGCCCGCCATCCTGGCACTCGGGGAAGAGATTTCGGCCAGCGGTCGCACCTGTGTCGAGGCCTATATCATTGGGCATGAAGTTATGGACCGCATCGGACTACTGATAAACCCGGTGCATTACGATATCGGCTGGCATGCAACATCGACGCTCGGAAGCCTTGGAGCCGCAGCGGCCTGCGCGCGCCTGCTTGGGCTTTCGGCCGAGCAAAGCCTGCACGCCGTCGCCATGAGCACGAGCATGGCCGGTGGACTCAAGGCACAATTCGGCTCCGACACGAAACCGCTGCATGCCGGTCTTGCTGCGAGAAACGGGGTGCTTGCCGCCCGGCTTGCGGCGGAGGGACTGACGGCATCGGGCACGGCTCTTCTGGGACCGCAGAGCATTGTCGACCTGTTCGCCAAGGGCGTGCCGATTCAAGCTACCAGGATGATTGAGCGCCTGGGCAATCCAACCGCCCTGGAGGAGTATGGTCTGTTTGTAAAACGCTACCCTTGCTGCGGCTATCTCAGCCGACCGCTTGACGGCGTTCTGTCCCTGCGGCGAGACCATAACCTCAGCCCGGAAGACATCGACCGTGTGACCCTGGACATGCCGCCGCGCAATGGCGGAATCCTTGGCTTCCGGTTTCCCAGGACACCGAACGAGGCAAGGTTCAGTGCAACATACTGCACGGCGGTCGCTCTGTGCGACGGCGAAGTGACGCTTCGCGCGTTTGCGCCGAACGCCCTCGCAAACCCAGAATACACAGCCCTCATCGACCGCATCGACCTGAGCTTGCGGGACCACAGCATCAGCGAGGAGGATCTGTCGCCGGACGATCCCGATCACGTGACGATAAAGCTCAAGGGCGGCCGGTCCGTTCGAGCCACCGTGGCGGTCGCCGAAGGGTCCCCATCAAAACCGCTCGACCGGGCGGCCTTGTTTCTCAAACTCGATACTTGTGTGGAAGACCGGATCGATGGGGCACAACTGCAGATACTACGCCGGACACTGGGCGGGTTGCTTGAACTTGAGGACGTCGGGGAATTAGCCAGGTTGATGCCAATCCGTACCGATGACACAACCTAGTATCGCCCGAGCGGCAGGTTACTGCTGTCGGAAGCGCCGGAGCCTCACCTTGGTTCGATGAGGCGGGTCGATATCCACGCCTTCTTCCGGGCCGCGGAAGTAATTCCGCTGCCATTTCTGTTTCCGGGCCTCTGATCCTTCAACCTTGAGGTCAGCATTGAAGGCATTCCTGCTCTCACGGTAAGTCCGGAATGCTTCTGCCAGTTCAGGTTTCTCGTCAATCGGCCGGTATTTTGGATCGAACCGTTCAACCAGCCCTCTGGGCACCGGGTGGATCAGGCAAAACGGTTCGTCCTTCTGGAACCGCACGGGAAAATTGGGCGTGGTCATCAGCCAGTTCATGGTGAAGGTGAATTCGAGCCAGTCTGTTTCAATGATCCCCGTCAAGGCATAAGCATGTTTCTTGGGACGGTTGAAGGGGCCCCCGACCCAGAGATCATAGCCTGGTTCGGTGCGAAACAACCCCCGGACGGAGAATGTCAGAACGCCATTTGCGAAGTGACTCATGGCGAACTGCGGCGCATCCTCGTCATCATGGGCGACGGTTATGTCTTCGACGCGTGGGCCGCCGTTCCAGATGGCGGTGACACCTGAGGGCGAGAGAAGTTCCCATCCATACGCATTGGCTATGTTGAGAGGCAGGCAGCGGTATGCGAACTGCTCGCCGGTGGCATCCATCCACTCCCGGCCCAATGGAGCAGGTTCGATATCAAGCTGCTGTTCCCCTTCCAGAAAGCAATCAAGCTGGAGAGGGCGTGCGTCTGATGCCTGCCGGTTTGACGACAGCGGGCGAACGACAATCACGGAAAACCGGTCTTCTTTTTCGCCGCCGCGGTGAAGCGACACGTGAAAGCCGGAAGCGCTCACGAGAGCAATAATGTCCAGCATCCCCTGTTCGGCGTCAGCACCCGCGCCACGATAAAGGAACACGACAGCACCATCAGGTTCCAGATGTTTGGTGCACCTGTCAAACTCTTCAGAGGCCAGCGTGCCGGAATCCGATGCCAACGGCCATATTGCAACATTGAAGAGGGTCGCCGGGGTATCGCTTGAATTTTCGGGATCAACACGCGGCAATTTGGATTCGAGAACGCTGACCAGGGGGGAAAGCCGCTGGGCCAGGTCATTGTCGATCTCGGTCAGGCAGACTTTTGCATTCACCGCGATTTCCGGCAGTTGCATAAGGGTCTCGATCAACGGATCAGGCATAACGGCGTCGCGTGCCGTTTTGTCGTCGTGATCATCCATGACGCCTCCTACGCAGTAATGTTATGCGTGCTTGTCGACCCATCCGACAAGGCGGTCCATGGCATCTTCCAGGCTGTCTTTTGACCGCGCGAAACACAACCGGAAAAACTGTTCGCCGCCCGGGCCAAATGCTGTTCCCGGCGCCAATCCAACGCCTACATCGTCAATGATTCTCCGTGCGGCAGCAACCGTGTCCTCGATACCGTCGATCTGAAAGAACAGGTAAAACGCGCCGTCGGGCTTGTGAAACCGGAACCGGCCGGACTGGCTCATGGCGTCACAGACAAGCTCGCGACCTTCCCTGGCCCGGGCCACCCCTTCCTCGACGAAGGCGTCTCCTTGAGTGATCGCGGTGTGACAGGCACGCTGATTGAAAGCCGGGACCCCGGATGTGTTGTACTGCACAAGGTTCTCGATCACCTGGCCAATGGCCCTGGGCGCGATCATCCAGCCGACGCGCCAGCCGGTCATGGCCCAGTTCTTGGAGAATGTGTTGATGCACATGACCTGCTCTTCGACATCGCAGATATCGAGAATGGACGGCGCTCTTCTCGATGCTGCATCGCCTTCAGGGTAATAGTATCGCGCATAGACTTCGTCGGAGATCAGCCAGATGCCGTGTTTGCGGGCAAAATCGCGAACCGCAATCATCTCATCGAGAGACAAAACCGTTCCCAGAGGATTGCTCGGTGAATTGAGGAATATGGCCTTGGTGTTCGGAGTCAGGGCATCGAACAGTCGATCGATATCGAATATCCACTTACCGTTGGCGAAACTCGCTGGCACTTCAACCGGCCGTGCGCCATTGAGGCGCATGGCGGCAGGGTAGTTGGGCCATGCGGGCGAAGGGACAATGATCTCGTCGCCGCTGCCGGCGAGACACTGGACGGCATTCATAATCGCCTGCATGCCGGATCCGGTGACAAAGAAATTTTCCACATCGAACGCGCGGCCGTAGAGCTTCTCATGATAGTCGACCAGAGCCTGGCGGAGTTCCGGCAAGCCACGCTGGTAGGTATAGAACGTCTCGCCCGCCTGCAGAGAAGCATAAGCCGCGTCGCATATGAAACCCGGCGTCGCCAGGTCTCCTTCACCGACCCACAGAGGAATGAGACCTTCACGATTACGACCGTAGTTGAATATCTGAATTATTCCGCTTTCCGGTTCGGCCCCGACATTGGAACGCAGAGTTGCGGTCAAATTGGACGCTTCGTTCATCAAGGGCTCTCCGGCTTCAGACAACTAGGCAATGACGGCTGGAGATGCGCGAAATGGCACACCTTGGTCGCGCGGTGAGCGCACCAGTCTGTTCAACGGTGGTTTATATCAATGAAAAGGAACTAATAAAGAAAAATGCTCCCGCCATGATCGCAAGCTGATCACCCGGCGGGAGCATTGTCACGATTGCAGAACGTCCGACACGGGAAGTGCCGGATCGCACTCAGCCCTTCTTGACCAGGGCGTCGCGAATTTCTTCAAGCAGGACTTCAGAGCGAGGCGGTGCCGCGGGTTCTTCCGGCGCTGCGACTGCTTCCTCTTCCATTTCCTTCTTGACCCGGTTCATGGCCTTGACCAGCAGGAAGACGCAGTACGCGACGATCAGGAATGTGATGACGGTGTTCAGAAACACACCGATGTTCATCGTCACAGCTCCTGCTTCCTTGGCCGCAGCCAGGCTGTCATAGGTGTCGCCCTTGAGCGTCAGAAAGACGTTCGTGAAATCGATCCCGCCCATGAGCAAACCGATTGGCGGCATGATAACGTCGGCCACCAGCGACTTGACGATCGTGCCGAAGGCCGCGCCGATAATGATACCGACGGCCATGTCGATGACATTGCCTTTGACAGCAAACTCTTTGAATTCCTTGAGCATAATTTCCTCGATAGAGTTTCAGTTTCCCCTGATGAAGGCGCGTACGGCTGCCATTCAATGGCACCGTTCTCGACTCAATTCCCGCAATTCCCTCAACGTCACAATACTCTCTTAGACGATGTTGGAAAAGCATTCCACCGGCACCTCGATTAACCTACGACAGAGGTTCAATGGACAAAGCAGCGTTCCTATGATGATCTGAACGGGAAGTTGGCGCAAAAATGACGCCAATATTGTCGGGACGGGAAATCAGATGCTCCAGGGCTGGACCGTTTTTCTTGTCGCTCTTGCCTATCTTGGGCTGCTGTTTGCCGTGGCAAGCTACGGCGACAAGCTAGCCCTGAAGCGCACGCGCGGCACCGGTCGGCCAATCATCTATGCCCTGTCCCTGGGGGTCTACTGTACGTCGTGGACGTTCTTCGGCAGCGTCGGTTTGTCGGCCCGGACCGGCCTCGACTTCCTGCCCATCTACATCGGTCCGATCCTGATGATAGGATTGGGCTGGCCGCTTCTGCGGCGCATAGCCACCTTGAGCAAGACGCATAACATCACGTCGATTGCCGATTTCATCGCGGCACGTTACGGCAAGAATCAGCGGCTTGCGGCCCTGATAACCGTGATCGCCGTCATCGGCACGCTGCCCTACATATCGTTGCAACTCAAGGCGGTGTCGTCGTCGCTTTCCACATTGCTGGCAAACGCCGGTGCGTTTTCCGTGGCTGCGGAAGGGACCCCGGTGTTTGGCGACCTGGCGTTGTACGTGGCGTTGTCCATGGCAGCCTTCTCCATCCTGTTCGGTACGCGCCACATCGATGCAACGGAGCACCAGGCAGGCCTCATGCTTGCGGTTGCCGCGGAGTCGGTTGTCAAGCTGCTGGCCTTCCTGTGTGTCGGGTTGTTCGTCACGTTCTACATGTTCGACGGGTTTGCAGACCTGGCACGCCAGGCCGCCGCCGCCCCCGAGATTACAAAGCTGTTTTCCCATGGCATTGAAATCGACCGTTGGGTGACCATGACCCTCCTGGCGTTTGTCGGGGTTATTCTGCTGCCACGCCAGTTTCACGTGGCTATCGTAGAAAACGACAGTACCGGCGACATCAAGAAGGCCGCCTGGCTGTTTCCGCTCTACCTGATCGCCATAAACCTGTTTGTCGTACCCATAGCGGTGGCTGGTTTGCTCACATTCCCGGACGGCAGTGTCAACGGCGATACGTTCGTGCTCGCCCTGCCGCTCGCCGCCGGCCAGGATCTCGTGACACTTGTTGCCTTTGTCGGCGGACTGTCGGCTGCGACCGCCATGGTCATCGTGGCGTCGGTCGCGTTGAGCATCATGGTCTGCAACGACCTGGTCATGCCGATGATCCTGAGGAACCGCACGACCGGCCTGGGATCGAAGGAGGATATGGGCAAGGTCCTGCTCAATATTCGGCGCACAGCGATCCTGGCCATTCTGGTGCTCGGTTACGTCTGTTATCGCCTGATCAGTGATTCACTGGCGCTGGCGTCGATCGGCCTGATCTCGTTTGCCGCCATCGCCCAGTTCGCGCCGGCATTGTTCGGCGGGCTGATCTGGAAACGCGCCACGGCCAAGGGCGCCATCGCAGGTGTATCGGCGGGCTTTGCCATCTGGGCTTACGCCCTTCTTTTTCCCGCATTCGCGGACGCTTCCTGGTTTCCCCAGAGTCTGCTCGAACATGGACCGTTCGGCATAACGCTGCTTAAGCCACAGGCGATCCTCGGGCTTGAAACCAATGCCCTGACCAACGGCGTTTTCTGGAGCATCTTTCTCAATCTGGCGGCCTACGTGGTGGTGTCACTGGTCACTGTTCCCCAACCAATCGAACGGGTTCAAGCCAACGCTTTCGTCAATGAAGACCTGCCGTCGGCCACCCAGGGCTTCCGCCTCTGGCGCACCGCGATCCGGGTCGCCGATCTCAAGGCGACGGTTGCGCGCTATCTTGGCGAACAGCGTACAGAGCGCTCCTTTGCCGAGTTCGCGGTAAGCCGGGACGTCGACCTGCATCCTGACATGGAAGCCGATGTAAGGCTGCTGCGGTTTTCGGAACACTTGCTGGCAAGCGCTGTGGGTGCGGCATCGTCAAGGCTCGTGCTCGCCTTGTTGATGGAGCGCCACAGTATTCATGCCCGCGGCGCCATGAAACTGCTGGATGACGCTTCAGCGGCCATTCAATACAACCGGGACCTTTTGCAATCGGCCCTCGACCAGGTGCGCCAGGGCATTGCCGTGTTCGACAAGGACCTGTGCCTCATCTGCTGGAACCGGCAGTTCCGCGTGCTGCTGGGCCTGCCCACAGACCTTGGCAGGGTCGGCGTGCCGCTCAACGAGGTGCTTCGTTACGGTGCGACGAACGGTGAGTTCGGAGCCGGGCCGGCCGATGAACTGGTTCTGGAGCGCATCGATCGCCTGGTTGTGCGCATGGAGCCCTACTCGGAATCCATGCACAACACCGGTTCGGTCCTGGAGGTTCGATCGAACACAATGCCCGATGGTGGCGTGGTCGTAACGTTTACCGACATCACGGAGCGGGTCGAAGCGGCGGAGGCCCTCAAGCGGGCCAACGAAACCCTGGAACGCCGGGTCCAGGAACGCACCGCCGAACTTCTCAACCTGAACCGCGAACTGGCTCTGGCCAAAGCAACCGCCGAGGAAGCCAACATCGGCAAGACGCGGTTCCTGGCCGCCGCCAGCCACGACATCCTCCAGCCTCTCAACGCAGCCCGGCTTTACACCACAAGTCTCGTGGAGCATGGCGACGGCGGTGAAGACGGGCAACTCATTCACAACGTGGACGCATCGCTTGAGGCCGTCGAAGAGATCCTGAACGCGTTGCTCGACATTTCCAGGCTGGATGCCGGCGCCCTGAAACCGGAGTTTTCAACTTTTGCGGTCGACGATCTCTTCAAGGTTCTTGAAGTGGAGTTCGGTCCGCTTGCGGAAGAAAAGGGACTGGACCTGAGGTTTGTCCGATGTGGCCGGTCCGTCAAATCGGACCGGCGGCTGATCCGCCGGGTCCTGCAGAACTTCGTATCCAACGCCATCAAGTACACGAAAGAAGGCAAGGTCCTGATCGGATGCCGTCTGAAAGGCGACGAAGTGCGCATTGAGGTGCACGACAGCGGCATGGGAATTCCCCATGGCAAGAGGGAGCTTATATTTCAGGAATTCGAACGCCTCGAGGATGCCACGCGAGCGGCACAAGGCCTGGGCCTGGGCCTTTCTATCGTGCAGCGGATCATCAACATTCTCGGTCACAACATGGAATTACGCTCTTCCCCTGGCCAAGGTTCCCAGTTCTGCATCAGCCTGCCACTCTCGGATGTGGCCGCCCTGTCGGATGACACCCGGAAAACCGTCAGTTCAACGGCGGCCGATCTTTCCGGTCTCGTTGTGGTGTGCGTCGACAATGAAGCAAACATACTCGACGGCATGCGCACATTACTGACCGGCTGGGGCTGCAGCGTTCATACGGCACAGGACACGGCTTCGACCATGGCGTTGCTGAAGACAGTTGCGGTGCAACCCCACATCGTTCTCGCGGACTATCACCTCGACAACGAAAACGGGCTCGAACTGATTGCCGAGCTAAGGACGTCCCTCAACCGGGATCTGCCCGCTGCCCTGATTACTGCAGACCGCAGCCGCATCCTGAGAGAGGACGCCCGCAAGAAGGGCATCTTCGTTCTCAACAAACCTGTCAAGCCGGCCGCCCTGCGGTCACTCCTCGCCCAGAGCCGGTTGCAGCTTCAGGCCGCGCAATAGAAGCAATCCGAATCTGAACACATCCGGCGAAAACCTACACTGCAACCGCGATACTCAACTGACCTTAAAGCGGATCGGCCGCAAACTGGTCGGCAAGGTAATCGACAAAGACGCGGACCTTGGGGGATAGATTCCGGCGGCTTGAAAAAACCGCAAGGACATTGGCCTCTTCAGCACAGTGGTCGTCGAGCAATTGAACCAGCCTTCCGGCATTGATGTCAGGGACCACAAGATAAGCCGACAGTCGCGCTATGCCCAGGCCGGCGAGCGCAGCGTGATACACGGCGTCCGCACTGCTGGCTTCGAAGTTTCCCATCGCATGAACGACCGACTTGCGGCCATTGCAGGCAAAGTGCCAGTCGTTCCAAAGTTCAACTGTTGAAACACGCAGGCAATTGTGTCCGGCCAGATCGTCGGGCGTACGCGGAACGCCGTGCTTGGCGAGGTATTCCGGTGAGGCACACAGCAAGCGCTGGTTGTTGGCCAGTTTTCGGGTCACCACAGACGTGTCTTCAATCTGCTCCGAAAACCGGATTGCGACGTCGTGATCGGTCACCGTAAGGTCGATGGGCCTATCGGTTAGGTCCAGGACCACCTGCAAATCGTCATGAAGAGAGAGGAACGCCGGCAGCCGTGGCAGCAACTGAGCCTTGCCGAACGCAACGGTGGTTGCCACACGCAACGTGCCTTGTGGGCGACGGCTCATGGAAACCGCATGGGCTTCCGCCTCGCTCACGTCGACCGCAATTTCCGCACAACGTTGATAGAACGAACGTCCTTCCTCGGTAACCGAGATGTTCCGGGTTGAACGGTTCAGGAGTCTTATTCCCAACCGGTCCTCAAGATGACCGATTTGCTTGCTCACTGCCGATGGCGAAAGTCCAATGGACCGGGCCGTGGATGAAAAACTGCCGTGATCCACGACCTTGGCGAACAGGATCATCTGCTGGGAAATGTCCATCTGGTCATCGTCTCCGTCTGTTCCCATAGCGCAAAAGGGCTTTGACCCAGATCCCTATTATCGCCCGGTGAAGGACCTCCCATATTGCATTGCAGCATATTTGTTGCAGCGAAGCAATCCGCTTCGCACATGCGAAAGGAGACTTAGCAATGACAGTCCCAATTCAAGAGCTTGATCCCGCCGAGATCACCATCACAGACATCGACCGGGCTGTGCTTGAGGCGCGAAGGCTTCGCAACCTTGCTCTGAGCGACATGATGGGCCGGCTGAGGCGGTGGACTGGCGAGAGTCCCGGTCACTTCGGGCGACGTTTGCGAATTGCCAATACGGACGCCGGACCTTCGAATTTGGCGCTTTTCAAAGAGCCATCAAAGCACTGAGACCGTTCTGCACAGCGTCAAAGGGAGGTGATCAGCACCCACACATGGAGACTTTTTCAATGAAACCCCATCTTGCTTCAATACCACGCCCGGCATATCGCAGGCTCCTGCCGATGGAGAGGCATCTGTTTCACCTTCATCTTCTGAGGCTGGGAAACACCAGCCGTTTCATGCGCTTCGGCAACACAGTTGGCGACTCGTTCATTGGCGAATACTGCAATACGGCGCACAGCCTGAACACGGTGATCTACGGAGCGTTCGTTGCCGGTGAGATCCGTGCCTGTGTCGAGCTTCGCCTGATTTTCGACACCCTGCCACTGACCGCAGAACTCGCATTCAGCGTTGAGGACGAGTGGCAGAATGGAGGTATTGGCACAGCGCTCATGGAGATTGCCATGGAGGCCGCAAGAAGGCGGCATATCACACGGCTCTACCTGATCAGCCTGGCCGGAAATCGTCGCGTGCAAAGTATCGCCCGGAAATTTCAGGCGACTCGCGCTACGGAAGCGGAGGAATTCGGCAAAGGTCTTCACAATCGCGTGCCGGACGCGCGCCCAACCCCCGGCAATGTTACTCACACGACCACCGAATTCGTCACGTATACCCTGACACCATGATCGTATTCGTTGTTCCTTACGGGCGTACTGACGATCAAAAAACCGGCCGGATCAGCGCCAACGAAACGTCGATCGGGTTTCAAGACGTCCAGTTGTTTCTCCCGGAGTTCGTCCTGATCTACGCGGCTCGCACCGATGACAGGAACTGATCGATCTCACCTCTCAGACCTGACATCTGATCTCTAAGGGAATTTGTCGATTTCTCCACATGTTCGCTGGCCTGTTTCGCCTCCTGGGCGGCTTCCGCCACGGTGTTGGTGTGCCGGCTTGCATCAATGGAACTTCCCGATGCTTGCTCGGTATGCAGACCGATCTCTTCCATAATGCCGCTCTGCTCGTTGATTGCTGACGATATCGCCGACGATATTTCCCGAAAGTGCTCTATGACCTCGCCCATTCCGTTGATCGCCTGAGCCGTATCGCCGGTTGCCCCGTGAATGCTGGAGACCATGTCCGCGATCTCCTCCGTCGCCGTGGCGGTCTGACCTGCGAGGCTTTTGACTTCACTGGCAACGACGGCAAACCCCCTGCCGGCCTCACCGGCCCGCGCTGCTTCGATTGTTGCATTCAGAGCGAGGAGATTTGTCTGGTTGGTAATGCTGGAGATGAGACCGACGACCTGGTCGATTTTTTCCACGGTATGGACGAGTTGTTCGACTTGTCGTTGGCCGGATTCGGATTTGGCAGTGGCTTCCGAGGCGATTTTCTCGGAATTGTGCACTTGTATGTTGATGTTCTCGATTGTCGTTGAAAGGCGTTGTGACGAGCCGGAAGCTTCCTGTACTTCGGAGGCCACGTTTTCCACAACTCTGACCGCAGCTTCGTTGCTCAACCGGGTTGTGTCTGCGGTTTCACCCATTACCCGGGCCGTCGCTTCCAGTTCGGTGAGACTTTGAGAAACTGTTTCGAGCATGGCATTCATGCGGAGTTCGAACGCCTCGATCTGAGACTGCACCCCGGAGGACCGTTGCAGCCTTTCCTCCTGATCGGCGATTCTGCCGGCCGCGAGCGCGCGTCGTTCTTGCATGTTAGTCTTGAAGAAACTGATCGACTCGGCGAGGTCGCCGATTTCGTCACGGGCGTTGCTCGTGAATTCAACATCCAGGTCGCCCTGTGCCAGGGAGCGCAATGCCGTGACGGCGCGGCGCAACGGCTGAGCGATCACCCTCGTCATCAACCAAGTCAATCCAGCGGCCAGAAGCAAACTCGCGCCGAGTATCAACATGGTAAGTGTTTGACGCTCCGACACTGTCGCTTCGGCCTGCAAGCGTGCCTCAAAACCGTCTGCTGTGACCTGTTCAACGAGACCTTCGATACCTGCGATGATTCCCGGAAGCATCTGTACCGCCTTCACACTCTCGGCGTCCTCTCCTTCCAACAAGGCCTCATTCGCCTTGATCCAGGCGTTTGTGTCGGTTATCAGCGCTGTCGCGAGTTCAACCCCCTTTGGGCTCACGGATCGTTCCTGGACAACTTCCAGGTTCTCAACCACGGATTCCATCTTTTCCGTGAGTTGTTCGCCAAGCTCTTCAAAATCGATGTTTGCTGCCTGTTGTACATTTGGTTCCGCTGTTTCGACCGGCTCAGGTGTGACGGTCTTGGCGATACCTTACTCCGCAGCCGTTTCTACGGCCCCGGCGCCCGTCGATGCATCGACAGGTTCGGTCGATGGCTCGGCTTGCGCCATAACCATGCTGTTCAGATTTGCGATTGCCACCAGACGGCGCCGTTCGGTGGGTTCAGCCTTGGCGCGCGCCAGTTGAACCAGGCGGCCCCGTTCGGTGAGACCGCGAGACGAAACAGATGTCCGTGTTGAGGCTTCTCCACTTTGTGACCGCGCAATTGCAACCAGCCTTTGTCTTTCAGTGGAAGTCCCCGTGGTTCCAGCAAGCTCCAGCAGACGGTGTCGCTCGCTCACAATCACCGGAGATCCGGCACTCAAATCGGACCTATCTGATACCGAACCCGTCACAATTGGATCTGCTGACATCACGCCTTGTTGCGTGTCGGTAACGTCAACGTACAAATCCGTGCCAACGAGACCGGACTGGGTCAACAAGGCTCTTGCGCGTTCCATGTCGAGAGCTGCCGCGCGAGCAAAATTGACCGACATCAAGCCTTTGTCGTAGATCTCGAAGGCAATGTTGCCCATATGGGTGACCGACCATACGGTGTAAGCCCCCAGCGACATCGTGATCACGATGAGGGAAAAAAAGGCACCCAAAAGCTTTTTTGATATCGACATAGAGATGCTCCGGCAATCAAACGGAAAGTTGTTTATTCGACTTTGACGGTCAGCTTCATTTTCGGGTGGATACCGCAACGAACCTTGAATTTGCCCTGTTTGTCGAACAGCACATCGATCTTCTCTCCAGGTTGCTGGAGTCCGCTGTTGTATTTCAATTTCCTGATCGTGAGGTTGTGCTTGATCGGATCGGAATTCGTGAACGAAATAGTATCGCCGACCGTTATCTTCAGCTTTTTCGCCGAGAACTTTTTGTCGATTGCGTCAACCGTGTGTTGGGTGGCAGCAATGCCGGCGCCGACACCGGCAAGGCCCAACAGGCCAGCCGCGCAACAGGCCACAATTATCCGTTTGCTTGCAATAAACATTGTAATCTCCTGAGTTAGAGGTCTTGAGTGAAAGTCAGTTTGGCAGAACGGGAATATCCATCGGATCGTCCACGCTGCTCAGGTTACCGAGGAACGCAATGAGGTCGGACTTCTCCACTTCGGTCAGACCGAGAGGCTTCATTTCGTCTGACAGGCTCGCGCGTTTCATAAAGCCACTGTCGTAGTGATCGACGACCTGACGCAATGACGCCAGGGATCCATCGTGCATGTAGGGCGCGCGTTCGACGATGTTTCGTAGTCCCGGCGTCTTGAATGCATGTTTGAGAAGATCGCCGCCGAGAACGGCGTTTCGTCCAAGATCTTCAGATTTCAGGCCAATATCGTGGAAGCTGTCGTCCGTGAAATTCCATCCCGAATGGCAAGCTGAGCAACGCGCCTTGGTGTTGAACAATACGAAGCCGCGCTTAACACTGTCATTCACCGCGTTCTTATCGCCGCGCACCCAGCGGTCGAACGGTGACAGGTTGGACACGATCGTTCGCTCGAAGGTCGCGATGGCGTTGCCGATATTCTCTTCCGTTATTCCCTCGCCTGGAAAGGCTACGGAGAATGCCGTGCGATACCCCGCAATGCCGCCCAGTTCTTCGACAAGTTCGTCAAGCGGTTGCGCCATCTCGGCGGACGCGGCAATCGGACCCAGTGCCTGCTCTTCCAGACTGTCGGCACGTCCGTCCCAGAAGAATACCTCGCTCCACGCCAGGTTCAGGATGGTCGGTGTGTGACGGCCGAGACGGCCCATCTTGTTGCCGGAGCCAAGCGGCTGGGCATCTTCCCAGGCAAAACTGGGGTTATGACAGGACGCGCAGGAAATCAGGTTGGATGAGGAAAGGCGCGGATCGAAAAACAGCATTCGACCGAGTTCAGCCTTTGGTTCGCTGTAGGGATTTTCTTCCGGAAACGGAATCTCCGAAGGTCTTTGATACTTGGCGATGAATTCATGAAGCTGAGCAGCTTCCAATGACGGATTGGTCTGTACACCCGAATTGGCGAACGACGATGATATGGCACCCGCAAACGCAAGCGCCATGGTTACGGCACAGGCCGCGCCCTTGTAAAAGCAGTTCATTTCCCAGCCCCGCAGTTGTTAGATCCCCCGATCGATGCGGATTGTGAATCGAACAGATTAATGACTGTTTAAGGCGTGATCACAAATATGCAGAATCGGTTCCGGGAGCGGGAATGACGATCTGCCGGAAAGCCCCCAGCCCCCCGACAGTCATGTCTGATCCAACTGATTTTTGCGCGCACCCAGAGACCGATAGACGGGAGGCCCCCAGCCCCCCGACCGCAGGGATAACATGGCCTAAAACTGACACTTGTCCTTGGCGCATGTGGCGAAACTTTTCACCAGATCCTTGCTGCATTTACCGTTTATCGGTCCGGAATAACGGCCGACTGCTGAAAGCCTTTTCTGCCAGCTGCGTCTGATACCTGTGTCGGCCTGTTTGCAGGTTTCACGCCATTGCCGCTTGGCATCCTCGACCCGGCCACTGTAATAGTAAACATCACCCAGGCTATGGCGTATTTCGGCGTTCCCCGGCAGATATTTCAGTGCGTTGCGCATGTCGGCTTCGGCTTTTTCATAGTGGCGCCGCCGCAG
>JAJFHC010000123.1 GCA_021775835.1 Hyphomicrobiales bacterium
CAACGTCCTCTCCAATGTCGCCACGCCTGTGACGTTGGCCAATGACCTGCTTCAAGGCGAACTCGTACGCGCAGAAAACACTATGGTTCGCTTCATGCTGAATACGACGGCAGGACTTGGCGGACTGAGCGATGTCGCGACTGAGGTCGGCTACGAACGCCACACGGAAGATTTCGGACAGACATTGGCGACATGGGGTCTGCCGTCGGGTCCCTATCTGGTACTGCCTGTGCTCGGTCCGTCGACACCACGCCATGCGGTTGGCCGGGTCGTCGACCTGTTTGCAAACCCCTGGTTCTGGCTGCTTGCGGATGAAGATATCTACACCCGGCTCGCGCCAACAGCGGTAACGGTGATTAATGCTCGTTCGGAAGTTATCGATGAGCTTGATACAGTTCGCGAGACTTCGCCCGATTATTACAGCTCAATCAGAAACCTGTATATTCAGAACCGTTTGAGCGAAATCAACAACGGCGAACAGAGCGATGCCGACCTGCCGGATATTCCTGACGTCGATCAATAGGATTGACACGGGCTTTTAGGATAACAATATATTGGTTGTCGTTTTGATGGTTCTCAGTTGAGTCAGGCGGTTCGAATGTCCAAGAAATTACTCCAACGTTTTTCTGCCAAGGCGGCCGTTGCAGGCGCCATAATGTTGGCAGGCGCTCTCTACCAGAATACGGCGATTGCGTCCCCGAGTGGCGAAGCCTGGGTGAGTAGCGTGTCCGGACAGGTTGTTTCGGTCATTAACGGTGGTGGATCGACCGCATCGAAATCATCGAAGTTCAGATCCTTATTCTCTTCAAAGGCAGATACCAATTCGATAGCTCTTTATGTTTTGGGCAAGTATCGCAAGAAGCTCCCGTCGTCACGGCGTTCAGAGTATTTTTCGCTTGTGAAGCGCTACGTTGCGAAAGTTTATCTTTCACATCTGAACAAGGCCAGGGTCAAGAACGTCGACATCAAGTCGAGTAAAGCCTGCCGCAAGGATGAATGTGTCAAGACGGTCGTAGGTTTGGATGGCAGAGGCCCTCTCAAGATCACTTGGCGTATTCGGAAGCGCGGCGGTGGCTTCAAGATTGTCGATCTTAACGTTCAGGGAATCTGGCTCGCCGGTGCCCAGCAGTCGAGCTTCGTTTCCCGCATTTCCAGCAGCGGCGGCGATGTAAACTCACTGATTGACTGGCTGAAGACCCAGTAGAACTAATTTGTTCCACACGGAACCGTCAAAGGCATCTGAAGAAATTCAGATGCCTTTTGTTTTTTCGTATCTGTCAACAGCCCGCGTTAATTCCGGCTGAACCGTTTGTACTTGATGCGTGTGGGAATTTCCGCCGCAGGTCCCAGCCGGCGTTTCTTGTCAGCCTCGTAGTCCTGGTAATTGCCTTCGAACCATTCCACGTGGCTGTCGCCTTCAAAGGCCAGCATATGGGTCGCAATGCGATCGAGGAACCAGCGATCGTGGCTGATCACCACAGCACAGCCGGCAAAATTGTTGAGACCGTCTTCCAGTGCACGCAAGGTATCGACATCGAGGTCGTTGGTCGGCTCATCGAGCAACAGCAGGTTGGCGCCCGATTTCAGCATGGTCGCGAGATGGACACGGTTGCGTTCCCCACCCGAAAGCAATCCGACTTTCTTCTGCTGATCACCGCCACGGAAATTGAAAGCACCGACATAGGCCCGGCTTGACTGTTCCCGGTTGCCCAGCTTGATGACATCCGTGCCGCCTGATATTTCCTCAAACACGGTCTTTTCCGGGTCAAGGTCATCCCGGCTCTGGTCGACATAACCCAACACGACCGTCTCGCCAATCGTCAACGTGCCGGCATCCGGGCTCTCCTGGCCTGTCAGCATGCGAAACAGAGTGGTCTTGCCCGCACCGTTCGGCCCGATGACGCCTACGATACCACCAGGCGGCAATCGAAAGGACAGATCCTCGATCAATAGTGAGTCGCCGAATCCTTTGGTCAACCCTTCTGCTTCGATGACATTACCGCCCAGGCGAGGGCCCGGCGGAATGGTGATCTGCGCCCGGCCATCCTGCTCCTTGCCGGCGGCGGCCAGCAGTTCATCATAGGCGGTAATACGGGCCTTAGACTTTGCCTGACGCGCTTTCGGGCTGGTCTGAATCCAGTCGAGTTCCCGGGCAAGTGTGCGCTGACGCGCCTCTTCATGGCGGCCTTCCACATTGAGGCGTTTCTGTTTCTGTTCAAGCCAGGAAGAATAGTTACCCTCGTAGGGAATGCCCCGGCCACGATCCAGTTCCAGAATCCAGCCGGTAACGTTGTCGAGGAAATAACGGTCGTGTGTAACCAACACGACCGTACCGGCATACTCCCTGAGATAATGTTCGAGCCAGGCAACCGATTCTGCATCCAGATGGTTGGTCGGTTCGTCAAGCAGCAATAGGTCCGGTTTGGCCAACAGCAGGCGGCACAGAGCCACGCGTCGCCGCTCGCCGCCCGACAATTTGGTAACGTCTGCCGATCCTTCAGGGCATCGCAAGGCGTCCATCGCCATTTCAACTTGGCTGTCCAGATCCCAGGCATTGAGGGCTTCGATCTTGTCCTGCAATTCCGCCTGTTCGTTGTTGATAGCCTCCTCTTCGTCCGGTCCGGATGCTTCGCCAAGGAGGGTCCAGTTTTCGTTGTAACGGTCGATCAGGGCCTGTGTTTCCGCCACGCCTTCCATTACGTTGCCCAACACGTCCTTGGAGCTGTCGAGTTCCGGTTCCTGCTGCAGGTATCCGCGCTTGGCGCCATCAGCAACCCAAGCTTCGCCCTGATACTCGGTTTCGACACCGGCCATGATCTTCAACAGTGTCGATTTACCTGAACCGTTGACACCGACCACGCCAATCTTGGCACCGGGGTAAAATGAAAGCCTGATCTCGCTTAGAACCTGTTTGCCGCCCGCATAGGTCTTCGACAACTTGTCCATGACGTAGACGTATTGATAGGACGCCATTTATGTTCCTGCTTCTTGTGGTGTGAAAGGGGTAAGAATCGGCTTCTTCTAACCGATCGCACGCCAAGTCGCAATGCAATGCTTCATCCCGTAACGCCACCAACACGTTGCCTCACACCTTCTCGATCAAACGTTATTTGAAGACACCATCGTGCCGCACCACCTGAGTGTCTGGCGGGCGGCATTCCAGCATCAATTTCCCCGCCTCGTTTGATGTCAGAAGGGGTTCGGGATGGAAGATTCAAACAGGCTTGACGGGCTTCAAGGCAAGAAAATTTTCGTTACCGGAGCATCAGGAGTGGTTGGCACAGCACTGCTCGATCGTCTGCCCTCGGACAACGTCATTTGCCTGGTGCACCGTACGACTCTTTCCAACCCGACCATAAAGACAATATCCGGTGATATTCGGCAGCCGCGCTTGGGTCTGGAACCGCGTGCCTATGCTGAGCTTTGCGACCAGATAGGCTGGATTGTCCATGGAGCAGCCAACACCTGTTTTGCTGCCAATGCACAACACATGTCCCAACTGAACGTAGAGGGCACCGGAAACCTGCTCAGCCTCGCGGCGGCGGCACAAGCACCGATGACTTACATTAGTACGGCCTTCGTCCACCCGTTGCGGGCCCTCGACGCGGGTGACGGTTTCAACATCTATGAGGAGTCAAAACGTGCCGCAGAAAGGCTCGTGCGCCAAAGCGACGTTCCCGTCACGATCGTACGCCCGTCCATTGTCATCGGCGATTCAGTCACCGGACATATTTCCGGCTTCCAGGGACTGCACCACATCCTGGGCTTGATATTCCGGAACCAGTTGCCGGTAGTGCCAGCGTCGCGAAACGGTCGGATCGATTTCATACCCCAGGACTATGTTGCCAGGGCAATTGCAAACTTGATTGCCCAAAATATCCGTGGTGGAGACTATTGGCTCACCGCGGGAACCGGGGCACCGGTCTTCGAAGCGCTGCTTACCACTGCAGTCAGAACACTATCAGCCTTTTCTGGCCGCTCCGTCGCAATGCCCTCCCTCGCCTGCCCGCGATCAGTGCCCGCAAACATCGGCCGGCTGCAACGACAATCACTCTCCACAAAGGATCGCAAGGCCCTCAAGCTTGTGGAACCATACCGAAAATATCTCTCGAGAGAAGAGACCCTTCCAAGCTCGTTTGGCAAGTCGGAGCTGGCTTCGCTGGCGCTGGATCCACAAATGCTGAAGTCGGCCTTTATCCGCAACACCATGTTCTGGGCGGAGTCTGACAAACCGGCACAATCCCGAAATCAACCGGCTGAGAGGCACAAACACAGGAAGCTGCCCGCATCCGGGCTGTCCGGCGTCGAACAGGGGCGCGCCAGTGTATCGATGTGACGTGCGCTCCAGCATCTCCGATATACCCGAAGACGTGTGGAACGCGTTAGCCCCGTCCGGTGACCCGCTTTGGCGCTGGCCCCATTTCCAGATCATGGAACGGTCCGGCATAGGTCCGGAGGGGTTTGAATATATCGTGCTTACCGAACAGGACCGGGTCGTCGCCGTCCTGCCGGCATTCTGGTACCGCTCACTTCCATTGACCACCACACTACATCCCGCTCTCGATCGCTTGCTCGAAGCCGGGCGGCAGGTTACGCCGGGCATACTCGGCATGCCGGTCTACTTTTGCGGCAACCCGCTCGGCGAAGGCCGGATACTGTCGAATGGAGACCTGGACGTCCACACCATTGGCTTGCTGTTTGCCTGCATCGAGGAACGCACCCGACATCATGACCTCAAGTGGATCTTTCTGAAGGATTTTCATCCCGCAACGTCAAAGGACCTCATGGCAGTGCCCAAGGTTCCGTCGTATTTCGACTTCGACGGTCTGCCCGATGCCAGGCTGGACATCAATTATCGCAGTTTCGACGATTTTGTTGCCACACGCAGCACCAACACCAGGCGCGGCATCCGAAAACGCATCAAGGCCTTTCAGAAACATAAAAACCTGCGCCTGGAAACAATCCATGCCTTCGACCGGCATAGCCCTGAAATCAAGACGCTCTATGAGACTGTGTTCGAACGTGCCAAACTCACCCTCGACCGATTGTCTCCCGACTATTTCCGTTCAGTGGCGCAAGACGACCAAATCGATCACAGGTTCATCGCCTGTTTCGACGGCGACCAAATGGTCGGATACATCCTGAACCTGTTTCACGACTCAGGCGGTGTCTGTTTCAGGGGCGGTTTCGACTACCAGACCTCCCATGAGGCCGGTGTCTATTTCATTCTTCAATACGAGAGCATCAGGCAGGCCATCGCCGCGGGATGCCGGCGACTGAGCTTTTGCCAGGCCACCTACCGGCCAAAACTCCAGCTTGGTTGTGACCTTGTACCATTGCGAAATATTGTCTGGCACAGGAACCCGTTGCTGCGCCCCGCCCTCCGCAGGGCCATGCCTGCCCTGTTTGCGCGCTACAGATCCCATTGTGGTCTCGGGCCTGGTGCAGTGGGCACGTCCGCATCGAACACATCTCCCCTGCCGGCGTCGGGACGCACAGTTCCAGCCAGAAATCTTTCTCTCTGAACTTCCGGTTGCCCTCCCAGTCTGGATTGGTCATCATGCGGCCAAACTCCACCGGCAATCGCATCAGGGACATCGAGAATGAGCGACAACACATACGACAGCGGACGATTGGATTTGCCCTTTGTAGGCTTGTGCACATTCGGCAAGTCTCCGGTTTGCACGGATTGGGCGGCCATCGACGCCGATGTCGCCATATTGGGCGCACCCTTCGACTTCGGCACACAATGGCGTTCAGGAGCCCGACAGGGTCCACGATCCATTCGCGAGGCCTCGACGCTCTTTTCATTCGGTCACGCCGGTGCCTACGACCATGAAGACGACATCGTTTACCTGCCGGCAGAGACCACCCGCATTGTGGACGTGGGCGATGCCGACATCATCCATACCAACACCGAACAGAGCCACGCGAATATCGAAGCCGGTGTCCGCGCCATCCTCAATGCCGGAGCCATACCTGTGGTTCTGGGCGGCGATCATTCGGTCAATATCCCTTGCGTCAACGCGTTCTCCGGACAGGAGCCGATTCACATCGTCCAGGTCGACGCCCATCTCGATTTTGTCGATGAACGCCACGGCGTGCGTTACGGCCACGGCAATCCCATGCGCCGGGCCGCCGAAAAGGACTATGTCACCGGCCTTTCCCAGATTGGCATTCGCAACGTGTCGTCAACCGCCAGGCAGGGCTATGAAGATGCAAGAGCCATGGGCTCGGACATCATGTCGGTCCGTCAGTTCCGGAAACTGGGTGTGGAAGGTGTGCTTGACCGCATCCCCAAGGGTGTCAGGTATTACGTCACCGTTGACATCGACGGTTTCGACCCGTCGATCGCTGCCGGCACCGGAACGCCCAGCCATGGTGGCTTCTACTACTATGAGGTGCTCGAACTTATGGACGGCCTGACCAAACAGGGCGACATCGTGGGCATGGACCTTGTCGAGGTAGCCCCCGATTACGATCTGTCCGGCACGACCGCCATTCTGGCAGCCCAAATCCTAATGAACACGATCGGCCGCATTCTTCATCAGAAGTCGCTCTAGATCAGACGCACTCATGTGTCGGCGTTACGCGTCCGCGGCGATCACCATGCGGTCCGCGTACCAGCAGGCAAAATTGGCGACGCTGGGTTCCAGAGATGA
>JAJFHC010000124.1 GCA_021775835.1 Hyphomicrobiales bacterium
GCCATTCCTCATCATGCTGCGTCACGTCCTGCCCAATGTCATGAGCCCCGTTCTGGTGATTGCCACCATTAATCTGGGCCTCGCGGTCATCACGGAAGCCACGTTGTCGTTTCTGGGTGTCGGCATTCCAACCACCCAGCCGTCCCTCGGCACTCTCATCCGTATCGGCAACGATTTCCTTTTCTCCGGCGAATGGTGGATCACCATATTCCCCGGCATCGCCCTGGCCGCCCTCGTTCTGGCTGTGAACCTTCTCGGTGACTGGTTGCGCGATGCGCTCAACCCGAAACTGCGATGAGGATTGAGCCGTCCGATGAGTGAAACCGAAGCTGAATGCGTCCTTTCGATCCGCGACCTTGTGGTTCAGTTTCCCACCCGGCGCGGCGTCTTGACGGCAGTGGACTCGATTTCCTTCGATGTGGCATCCGGTGAAGTTGTTGGCCTGGTCGGAGAATCCGGTGCCGGCAAATCAATGACCGGTGCCGCCATCATCAATCTGATCGAACCTCCCGGCCGCATTGCTGGCGGTGAAATCCGGCTTAATGGCGAGCGAATCGACAACCTGTCCCAGGAGGACATGCGCAAGGTCCGCGGCAAGCGGATCAGCATGGTTTTCCAGGATCCGTTGACGAGTCTCAACCCGCTATACCGGATCGGCGAGCAGTTGGTAGAGACCATCCTGACACACCTGCCGCTATCAGCCGACGAGGCCCGCAGGCGTGCCATATCGCTGTTGGAAGAGGTCGGCATTCCGGCGGCCGCCAGCCGCATAGATGCCTATCCGCACGAATTTTCAGGCGGCATGCGCCAGCGGGTCGTCATCGCCCTGGCCTTGTGTGCCGAACCGGATCTGGTCATAGCCGACGAACCGACGACCGCATTGGATGTGTCTGTCCAGGCACAGATCATCACGTTGCTGAAACGCCTGTGCCGTGAACGCGGTATGGCTGTCGTTCTGATTACCCACGACATGGGTGTGATTGCAGAGACCGCCGATCGAGTGGCTGTCATGTACGCCGGCAGGCTTGCAGAAATTGGCCCGGTTCGAGACGTCATCAAGTCTCCCAAACATCCCTACACGGCCGGCCTGATGGGCTCCATCCCTTCGCTTGAGGCCGACGTCGCCCGTCTTGTGCAGATACCAGGCTCCATGCCCCGCCTGACGGCTATCCCCACCGGATGCGCATTTCATCCGCGTTGCGAGAAGGCGTTCGCACGGTGTTTCGTGGAGCGTCCGCAAATCGTAAAAACAGACAGCAATCACGTTGCCTGCTGGCTCCATGACGCGGAGACGCTGCCATGAGCGACGAAACCCTGGTTGAGGTTAAGGATCTGCGCCGTATATTCGATGTATCCAAACCATGGCTCACCCGGACCCTCGAGCGCCGGCCAAAGGAACTTCTTCTGGCCGTCGACGATGTCTCCTTCAAGATCACCAAGGGCCAGACGTTCGGGCTGGTTGGAGAATCCGGTTCCGGCAAATCGACGGTCGCAAAAATGGTGGTCGGCCTGCTCCCGGCAACGGATGGCGTGATAAAGATCGACAACGTCGAAATGACGGTTTCAGGCGGCAAGACACAGGACATGCGTCGCCTGCGCCGCCGCATCCAGATGATCTTCCAGGACCCCTATGCAAGCCTCGATCCGAGATGGCGTGTGGAGGATATCATCGCCGAGCCCATTCACGCCTTCGACCTTGCCAATTCGAAGACGGAAGTCACCGAACAGGTCAACCAGTTGCTGAGCGTCGTCGGCCTTGACCCGGCCGACGGGCGCAAGTTTCCTCATGAGTTTTCCGGTGGCCAACGCCAGCGCATCTGCATTGCCCGGGCACTCGCCTCGAAACCGGAATTCATCGTCTGCGACGAACCCACCTCCGCATTGGATGTATCCGTGCAGGCACAGATCCTGAACCTGATGCGGGACCTTCAGGACGAATTCGGATTGACCTATCTCTTTATCAGCCATGATCTCTCCGTCATAAGACACATGGCCACCCATATCGGGGTCATGTATCTGGGCCGCCTGGTTGAAGTGGCCACGGCGAAGGATCTCTTCCGAGCGCCCCGGCACCCCTATACCCAGATGTTGCTGAACGCGGTTCCTGACCTGGACATGGTGCAAAAGGAACGCAAACCGGTCGAAGGCGAGATTCCCAACCCCATCAACCCACCATCAGGTTGTACGTTCCACCCACGTTGTCCCCTGGCATCGGAGCGTTGCATGCGAGAGGTCCCCCAGGCCCGCAGCGACGACAAGGGCACCCTCACCTGTCACAACGCGTGAGCGATTTTGAAAAATACCGACCGACAATCACTCCACATCTCCAGCACAACGAAACCCCACCATATCAAGGCCGATATTGTCGGGATTGCCGTGGCGATAACTGGTTCTGAGACAATACGGATTATTACCCCAGCCGCCGCCGCGGAGCACGACTTCGGACGGCCTGCCAGGAAATCGGCTTGACGTCCATTCCCAGACGTTTCCAGCCATGTCCAGCATGCCGAACGGCGATATCCCTTCGGGAAAACTCCCTACAGGTGCGGTCTGCTGAAAACCATCCGTGCCATCCGGAGCACAGCATGGGACTGTCCCGAAATTGGCGAGTCGCTTTCCGGAACCGTGTTCCGGTGCAACATTGCCCCAGGGATAACGCCGTCGGTCGTCACCGCGCGCCGCCAATTCCCATTCCGCGTCGGTCGGCAATCTCAAACCGTGATAGGCACAGAAAGCAGCACCGTCCCGTTGCGAAGTCTGCAGCACCGGATGATCCGCACGGTACTCAAGAAAGTCCTTACGCTCTTTTTCCGGGCCGAATGGTCGCCGCCAGTTGGCACCGTGCACTTTCGTCCATCGCCTCTCCCAGACAAACCCCGCGCCTGATCGTTCAGCATCCGTAAGGTGTCCGGTCGCCGTTACGAATGCGGAGAATTGAGCATTCGTGACTTCATTCCGCATCAACCTGAAGACACCCACCGATTCCACGCGCGGCGTCTCGTCCGGCTCGCCCTCACGATCTCCCATCGTGAATGTCATGGCCGGCACAACCACCAGATCCAGGTCCTCGGTCGTCTGACTGAGACCAGGAGTGTTTGCCGCAAACGAACCGGCTACCATCATGATCAACAACAACGGTACAGACATATTTTCGCCAGAGAGCATAAGAACCGACCTCCTTACGCAAACCTAGCGCTGCCGGTGTCAAACGGGCAAAGCACGTATGCGTCACTGCCTTTTGTCCTCAGTGCCAACACATATTGATTCGGGTCGAACCCGGCACGGCCTCATGATATTCATATTGCTTCGTTATCAAATGGCGGAATTTCACTTTCGTCATCTCCGGGGTCGACCGCCAGCGCGTCTTGCAATAACGTCCCCGTTTGAATAGCCATGTTTCTAAACTTTGAATTCCTCCCGGAGTCGTTCCTGTGATCGGCAAGATATTCAGTTGGCTTGAAGGCTACTGTGAGGCGTTTCCGGTAGAACAACCGCCGAAACCGCCCACAACCTTCGCCGCCTTCATCATCCATTACGCAAAGCCTTTCTGGCCCATGATCCTGGCCAGTTCGATCTTTGCCATAACGGTGGCGCTGATCGAGGTTTCCCTGTTTGCCTTCATCGGCAACCTGGTTGACTGGCTGACCGCGGCAAATCGCGAGACCTTCTGGGAAGACCACAAGGCACAGATCATCCTGATGAGCGTTTTGGTGCTGGTCGGTCTGCCGGTTCTGAAGTTCTTCTACGAGTCCGTCATTCACCAGGGTTTGCTGGGCAATTTCGCAATGCGGACCCGATGGGAGGCCCACCGCTACGTCCTGCGCCAGAGCATGGATTTCTTTCAGAACGATTTTGCGGGCCGGGTCGCCACCAAGGTGATGCAGACGGCCCTCGGCGTTCGCGACGTGGTCATGAAGATCACGGAGGTGCTGTTGTATGTCGGTGTCTACTTTACGGGCGCGGTGGTCCTGTTTGCGATCAGCGATCTGCGCCTGACTGCACCGCTGATAATCTGGTTTGCAGGCTACATGACGGCGATGTGGTATTACGTCCCCCGGCTTCAGCGGGTTTCGAAGGCGCAAGCCGATGTTCGCTCCGTGGTGACGGGAAGAATTGTCGACAGCTACACCAACATCAGTACGGTCAAGATGTTCGCGCATGGCGAAAGCGAAGACAATTACACTAAGGAGAGTATGGAGGACTTTCTGCAAAACGTTTACCTCCAGATGCGCCTTTCAACCCAGCTCACGGTCATCCTCAACACGCTCAACAGTTTCCTGCTCTTTTCGGTTTCAGCCCTTTCCGTCTGGCTCTGGTACATCGGGGCTGTAACCACTGGTGCAATCGCCTTTGCCGTCGGCCTTGTCTTCAGGCTTCAGGGCATGGCGCACTGGATCATGTGGGAAATTTCAGGGTTGTTTGAAAACATCGGCGTGGTCGAGGATGGTGTACAGACGATTGCCCGGGACCGCGATGTACTTGATGCCGATGATGCCGCGGCCCTTAACGTCGAGCGTGGCGAGATCCGTTACGAACAGATCCACTTCAACTACGGGAAACATGGCGGGGATAGCCAGAAACGCGTGATCGAAGATCTCAGCCTCACCATAAAAGCGGGAGAAAAAGTCGGTCTGGTTGGCCGGTCCGGCGCCGGCAAGTCCACATTGGTCAACCTTCTGTTGAGGTTCTACGATCTCGAAGGCGGCCGTATCTCTGTCGATGGCCAGAACATCGCTGCCGTAAAACAGGAAAGCCTGCGCACGCAGATTGGCATGGTTACCCAGGACACATCGCTGCTTCACAGATCGGTCCGGGAAAACATTCTGTACGGACGCCCCGATTCAACCGAAGAAGAAATCAGGGCGGCCGCGAGGAAAGCGCATGCCCAGGACTTCATCGACGACCTGGAAGATCTGGGTGGCCGCAGAGGCTATGATGCCCAAGTCGGCGAACGTGGCGTCAAATTGTCCGGAGGACAACGCCAGCGCATTGCGATCGCAAGAGTGTTGCTGAAGAACGCCCCCATTCTGGTTCTGGACGAGGCCACAAGTGCGCTCGATTCGGAAGTGGAGGCAGCCATACAGGAAAACTTCAATGCCCTGATGGAAAACAAGACCGTCATCGCCATTGCCCATCGGCTTTCGACGATCGCCGCCATGGACCGCCTCGTGGTCATGGACGAAGGCCGCATCATCGAAGAGGGTTCCCACGAGGAGTTGCTGAAGAAGGGTGGTCTTTATGCCGAACTCTGGTCCCGCCAGTCCGGTGGATTCCTGGCTCGGGAGGCTGCCGAGTAACCGATCCATTGCGAATATCGTTCAAAGCACAAAAAGGGCCGGTTCGGATTAATCGAACCAGCCCTTTTTGCTGTTTTTGCCCCCGGTCGGGGATACCGGAGTCGTATCTAGCTAGAGAAGCGCACTACCGTTAAGGGTGCTCACGCGGCCTGGGATGACACCAATGTCGTACAGTGTGTCGTCCTGAAGATTGCGAAGCTGGGCAACGAGACGGTTATGGAAGTACCATTTTTTCACGGTGTTGAAGTATGCAAAATGGGACATTTCGTTGCCTCCGATCAGGTGTGAATACTGTGCGCTTCTGCACGATGCTATGGACCCTAGATAGGAGAACATCGCATTTGCGGAAACCGATATTATTGCAGACGAGGCATGCACTTAGTGCATAGGTCCCGTGCGGCGACAGCGCGAGAGTTTCGCCGCCGCCGCGCATCGCAAAGAGCGAGTCTCATACCGCCGGACCAGGATGTCAATCGGTAAGCATTTCGTCGAGTTTTTGGACAATACGGGCGCGCATATCTACGCTACCGCGTTCAAGCCACGCATCCACGTCCGATCGTTCACAAAGCGACGGAAACCAGTTCTCCGAAAGATACCTGTCCTGGGTATGCTGGTCCGTCAGAAAGGCGTTGTCGGGGGCTGCCCGCTTGACGACCTCGACGGCAACGGTATCGGGGTCCACGATCACACCCGCTGCCATCTGATTGGCCCATCCCACCAGTTCATCGCACAATACAAGCATTTCCAGAGAGCCGGTTCTGCCACCGGAAAGGTACCCCAGGTTGTGAATGAACGGCGTACTGGCAAGCACCGCCATTGCCATGTTGGCACCCGCTTCGGAAGCCGCCTGGGCGTCGAAATCGTGGGAGTCCGAACACCCGGCACCGACCCAGGCTGGAATGCCGATCGACTTGAAGTAATCCGCCGCTCCAAGCCCCGTGAGCATGTATTCCGGTGACCCGTAGGCCAGGTCTGCCTGGCGCATGTCCATAGGTAGGATGGCCGAGCCGCTCATTACCGGCGCCCCGGGCTCGGTCAACTGGTGAATAACGATACCCGCCATTGCTTCTGCTGACGACTGGGCGATCGCGCCCGCTACGGTGATGGGGCAGGACATACCCGGAAACGTTGCGGGGTAACACACCAGCGGTACCCGCCAGCGCGCGCAGTTGATCACACGCATGCAGAATTCATCAGGCAGCTTGAGCGGCGACACCGGCCCGAGCAGTTCAAGGCCGATCGGCTTGTCAGCCAGATTGTTCCAGCCGCCGCTGACATCCGCCAGATAGGTCCAGCATTTTTCCGACAGAATCTCGTCGTGCGCGGTAAAGGCCGCCGGTTTTGAGCAGTGGGTCGTCAGCGCCTTGAGGCTCAATACCGCCTCTTCCTCGCCCGGCACGTCGCTTGGATACCCAAGCGAGCAGGACATATCCAGATTGGGAAGTTGCTCGCAGACTCTCCCCGTTCGGCCAATGTCGTCGAGCAGGCACGGCCTGTGCGTTCGTGTCCTGTGATCGAGAATGCGAACACAGTTGTGACCGGGCACATAGTTTGACGTATTGCCGCCTGTGTCGACCCGGAGCCCGCCATTCTGGTCGTAGAGCCTGATGGCATCGGGCACGGTGGAAATGGCCCGGTTGACGAGGTCGGGGGGAATCCGAACAAAACCGTCGGAACCTTCGCGGCAACCATGGTCTCTGACCAGCATTTCCTTCGTCGGCGGATGATCGATGATGACGCCGATCTCCCAGAGGATCTTGAGCACGGCGTCATGAATCAGCGCGTTTCCGTCAGACGATACGACGTCCAGCCCCAATTGCCTCTCTTTGCGGCTGGAGGCCGTCCCGGATGCCGCCTTGCGCCGTATCTTGTCACCGCGCGAACTTTTGCGTCCGCTTCGTACTGGTTTTTCCTGTCGCAACTGAGTGTCCGCCATCTTCTACCTACCTGGTCTCAATTAACGCCATCCATGACCAAAGATGGCAATTCAGATCCCATCAACGCGATCATTCTCAATGGGTGATATGATTTAGTGTAACGTTAAAGTAGCCTCTCTACAACCACACTCTTGATGCTTTTCATTGGGGCTCAAAACAACGTCGCAAAATCGGACACAGGCAGTTACCCAAGCGCCAAGGTAGACTGAATCAGCAGGAATGTTATTGTCCGCGGACCCAAACCGGCAAGGTTCCATGACTGACTCGGAAAGACAGAATTCGGCAAGGCGCGTAACCCTCAAGCAGGTCGCGATTGCTGCCGAAGTCTCGCCGATGACAGTGTCCAATTACGTCAACGGTCATCATCACCTGATGTCAGACGCGGTGCGGGACCGGGTCGCGCATGAAATCTCCCGCCTGAACTACCGGCGCAACGATGCAGCACGGAACCTGCGCCAGTCCCGTCTCCTCTCGATCGGCATGCTGATCGTCGACAATTCCCCCACTTACCTGGCCGACGGCTACACCACCCAGATCGTTGCCGGCGCCAGCAATCATCTCACCGACCAGGGATTCTCTCTTCTGCTGCAGGGTATCAGGCCGGACGATTTCGAAACCTCGCCCCTGGTGACCAGCATACGTACCGATGGCCTTTGTGCCCTGTTGTCCGGCGATGACGAAAGTCGGCTGGCACAGATCGAAACCCTGAAGCGGGTTGGCCAGCCCTTGATCGTCTTTCTGGAAAAACTCGACACCGCTCATCCGGACATATGCTCGATCCGGCAGAACGAATTTGAATCCGGGCGTGTCATGGGAGAGCATGTGTCTCAAAGAAGCCCGTCAACGGTGGTACTGCTGGCCGCGTCCGACAATCGCTGGGCAGCCGTGGTGGAGCGCATGCAGGGCATGGTCGACGGGTTGGAATCGGGCACCGGCACCCCCAGGATCATTTCACTGGACTGTGGCACAGGCGGCTTTGATGACACCCAGGCAGCCCTCGGTTCCTACATTAGCTCAGACGGCATGCCCGATGCGATCATGTCGGTCAACGACCAGATGGCGATTGCCGCAATGCAGATGGTCCAGAACCGCGGCGCCGCTATTCCCGACGACGTTCTCGTGACGGGCTTCAACGCATTCGACTTCAGGCGGTATGCTCAACCGGAACTCACCTCGATCCGGTCCCCGGCCTACGAAATGGGTGCCCGGGCAGCGGCAGAAATGCTGAACCGTCTGGAGACGGGCACGTTCAGAGAAAACGAGATCATTTTCCCGTTTGAATTTCTAAAAGGCCAATCGACCTGAATTTGACTGGAGGTTCAGGCAGCAATCGGGCGGTCGCCTCCAATCGTCGCGCGCTGCACCACACGGCGATACTGGTCGACTTCGCCATAGTAATCAGCGACACCATTGTGCAGGGTCACCCGGTTGTCCCATAGCGCCATGGATCCGGGCTTCCACCTGAAACGGCACATGAATGGCGGCCGCAAGGCGTGCTGTATGAGAAAATCAAGGATCGGTCGGCTTTCCTCATCCGTCATCCCGTCTATACGCCGGGTAAACCCAGGGCTCACGTAGAGCGACTTCTTGCCTGTCACGGGATGGACCCGAACGATCGGATGCAGCGCCGTTCCCGGTTTCGCCGCATTTTTTTCATGCATGCTCTCGTAACCCTGATGCCAGCGGTTCGGGTCCCCTGACGAGTTCACACCGTACAGCCCGTGCAACAGGTTTTTCATGCAATCCGACAGGGTATCGTAGGCCAGGTACATGTTGACGAACATTGTATCGCCGCCGACAGGTGGCACTTCGCGGCCGTAGAGTGCTGCCCCGATCGGCGGTTCTTCAAGGAACATCAGATCCGCATGGAACATGCTGTCCCAGGCATACGGCTCGCCGGGTTCACGCACGATCTCGATTACGTCGGGATGCTCCGGCATGCCGGTCACAAACGGGTGCGCGATCAATGCACCGAACCGGCCTGTGAAAGCACGATGCTGATCGGTCGTCAGGTTCTGGTCACGGAAGAACACCACCAGATGTTCAGCCCACGCCCTCTCAATTTCGGCGAATGTTTCGTCGTCTATCGGCTGTGAAAGATCGACGCCCAGCAACTCGGCCCCAAGGGCGCCTGTGAGCGGTTGGACATCGATCCGTTGGTATGGTGCTCCCATCGTAACGCCTCCGATTCAGAATTGGGTTCTCTTGGGTTTCAGCACACTCCCCAGTCGAGCACATGGTCCCAGTCGTTTTGATCCGACACGCGCGCAAGGTGACGGTACTTGTTGTGAAAGGTATCGAGTTCGACCGCGCAATATTGCAGGTGACGCGGACCTGCCTTGGGGTCAAACGACGTCCGTCCGTGAAGCAAGCGCTGATTGTTCAAGACCAGCCCTTCGCCCGGTTGCAGCTTGCAGGTAATCCAGTTTGCCGGGTCGTAGAGAATATCGCCAAGTGCGCTCAGAGCCCTATAAACCGGTTGGATCAGGTCCTCCGGCAAATCGAGCGGCGGGATCGATCGGTCGCCATAGCGGAACCCCACGACCTCCCCGTCATTGTCGCAGGTGATGACCTGGCCGATCGAACGCCATTCATCTCCATTGTTGACACTCGCCCTGAAATTCAATTTCACGCGCGAAAGGATGTCGAAGGCATCAGGAGCACTTTCCCTGAGCTTGTTGCAAACATTGTAACCGTCGACCAGCAGGGTCTCGCCGCCAGTCGCATGAGACTCCAGGCAATGGAAACAGATCAGCCCCGTCAGCGACAATCTCCAGCAGGTGTCGGTATGAGGGCCCAGGAAATAGGCCTGACGGGTAGAGACTTTTACATCTGAATCAGTCTGCAGGTTCTCGATCCGCTCGTCGCCCGGTTCATCCGCATAGGCCGAGCGACGGGCAATGCCCAACAGATCGCCCAACTCGGTCACGGTTCCCCGATCGTGGGGCATGTCCCGGACAAAACAGAATCCGTGATCAAGGATGGAACGGTAGAACGCGAGCCGTGCCGCATCGTCCTTGGCAAGGGCGGGAAACGACGCTTCCGGCATGTGGTCGCGCAAACCGCTGTCCCACAGGATCGGTTTGTGCCGGCGTTGGCCCCGGGCGCGGGAAGAATAACAATGCTGCCTCAGCCAATGGGCATCGAACTCAACCGGTTGACTGCGATCGCGCCACCCTACCCTCAGGGCTCCGGTTGCACCGACATCGACACTCTCAGGTTCGACATCCGATTCGATCCCCGACAATCGGTGCTCTCTGCCGTCCAGGGCGTCATCGGCAAAGGCTGGAAAGAATTCACTGTGGCGCAACCAGACATAATGGAACCGGCTTTCATGACCATCGGCCCACGTGAGCGTCGCATACGCCGGGCTTTGCTCTACAGCGGCAATCGTAAATTCAGGGTGCGAGAGGTTCGGTTGCATGACGGCTTTCCTGCCAAGAAATGGAGCACGTCAGCGATCAGGGAGATGATCGCCGACGCGCGTCGGGGCCCTCCAGCCTAGCCCTTCATCCACCACCGTTCAATCATCTTGTAGCCGTCAAATTCCCAGTTTCCTGCGATCTTTGCCGGTTGGCCGACTTTATCGGAGTGTGCCGAAATATGGTTTGCAAACAGGTGAATGACCGATCCGCCGTCATCCCTGACCAGCATCTGCAGTTCGCGATACATTTCGCGGCGTTTGCTGTCGTCGAGTTCGGCACGGGCCTGCTTGAGGACATCGTTGAAGCGGGGGTTTTTCCAGTAGGTCTCGTTCCAATTGGAGTCCGCTGCATAGCCTTGCGTAAACATCCAGTCCTCGGTCGGGCGGCCACTCCAGTAACTGGCGCACCACGGGTGCTTCAGCCACACGTCAGACCAGTAACCGTCATCCGGCGCCCGTTTGGGCGTGATTTCGATGCCGGCCTTCTTGGCGTGTTCAGCAAACAGGACCACCGTGTCGACGGCGCCACTGTAAAGGCCATCGGATGCCGTGAGTTCGACCTTCAGGTTCTCCATCCCGGCTTTCTTGAGGTGGAACTTGGCCTTCTCAGGATCATATGCGCGTTGTTCCAGATCGCTCGCGAAATACCGATTGGCGGGCGAAATCGGGTGATCGTTGCCCAAGGCACCGCGCCCCCGCAGGATCGTCTCCAGCACCTTCTCACGGTCAATCGCATATTTGAGAGCCAGTCTCACATCCAGATTGTCAAACGGGGCAAGATCGGTGCGCATCGGGAAGGTATAGTGTTGCGTACTGGTCACGTCGGACACCGTCACACCCGGGCTCTTGGCGAGCAGATGGGCGGTCTTGGCTTCGACGTCGCCGATGATATCGACGGAACCGGTCACCAGTGCGTTCTGTCGCGCCGTGGAATCCGCAATGACCAGGAGTTCAGCAGTGTCGGCATAACCCGCGTTGGGCATGAAGTGGTTGGGATTACGCTTAAGCTTGATACTGATGCCGGGTCTGAAATCCTCGATCATGTAGGCGCCGGATCCCTTGTCGAATTCCGTAACCTTGCCGTCCTTGCTGGGCAGGATGCTCAGGGCGGACGCGCTCAGGACGAACGGCCAGTCCACGCTTGGCGATTTGAGGTGGAAGATCACCTTGTCGTCGCCGTCCTTGCTCATGGTCTCGATCTGCTCGACAAACGATTTCATAGCCGACGCTGAGTCTTTCCCCGTGTGACGGGTGATCGAGGCTATGACGTCGTCGGCGGTGACGGTTTTGCCGTTGTGGAATTCCACGCCCTTACGCAAGGTGAACAGCCATTTCGCAGGGTTGTTGTCGATCGGCTCGTAGGATTCTGCCAGCAGCGGTATCAGGTTTCCGTCCGGTGCGACCTCGGTGAGCTGGCTCATGGTCGAGTAGAACGTGAAATTGGTGAAACCACTGGTCAGCTGTGTCGGGTCAAGCTTGTCGGTGGTCGACCCCTGGACGGTTGCCACACGCATATGACCACCGCGTTTGGGCGCATCCGCGCGGGCCTGTTCGGCAACAAGCCCGGCCGGTACTGCGAACAGCAATCCCATAGCCGACGAGCGAATGATGAACTCGCGCCGGTCAATGCGACCTTGCGCGAAGCTTCGTTGAAGGTCTTCAAATTTGGACATGGTTTCCTCCCAATCCGTTGAATTGACGGTCTCAACTTTCCCAATGCTTGCGGCCGCGCCTGGCATCTCCGTAATTTTATGGCGGCACAACCCGTATCCGGATGCGTCGCATTTGAGATATTTAGCTTGCGTGATCACGCCTTCGGGTTTCGATATGTGGAGCTTTTAGCCAAACCGCGCAAGTTTCAAGCCCTTTTTGTCGAAAAATAGAAAATGTGATCACACATTGCGGAATCCGTAGCTGCGATACCGTCCAAGTCCGTGTGAGCATTGTCTTGGCGAACACGGACAACCGCGCAGCAATCGCCCGTTGATGGCCCCTGATTTGCCGGTCGCGGGCAAAGAAAGCATGATGGAATTACGGGAGGCGCCAACCTGTTGGCCCTGCCATGGCCAACGGCTACTTTCTAGGCACTGACAATCGCTCATTGCAGATTCCGCACAGTCGATTTTGACCGACATCATGGGTCAAAAAAACAAGATCCAATACATATCGTGTCATGTAACGTGCATAAAATGCACGAGGCTCGTCCCTCATTTGCACGTCACCAATGCTGCCTGGCGGATTCTTTGGAGGAAGCATGACTTTCGAAATCGAAACAAAACGGTTGCTGCTGCGGCCCTGGAAAGATGCCGATCTGGAGCCCTACCATCGAATGTGCCTGGATCCGTGCGTCATGAAGTGGATCGGTGACGGATCGGTCCGCTCGAAAGACAATTGCGTTGCGGTCATCCAGGAGTTTACCCGGACATGGACAAGTGACGGTTTCGGTGTCTTTGCCTTGGAAACCAGAGACGACCGGCGTTTCATCGGTTTTTGCGGGTTGATGATACCCAACTTCCTGCCTGAAATACTGCCCGCAGTAGAAATTGGATGGCGGCTGGCCCGTCCCCTGTGGGGCAAGGGGCTTGCAACGGAAGCGGCAAAGAGTGCCCTCGCCTTCGGATTTGATCAGGCTGGTCTCGACCGCATTGTCTCGATTCACCAGACAGGCAACGACGCATCAGCAAGAGTCATGACCAAGATCGGCATGGAATTCGACCACGAAACGATTGATCCCACATGTAACCGGCCGCTCCGTATTTACGCGGCAGGGAAGGACAAGAGCCTGTCTGCCAGGTAGACACCGGCTACTCGCCATTCACTGTGATGTCCTCCTTTCTCTTGGCCACGTAGGCATCGAGTTCGTCGACGACGGCCACGTCTATCGGCGGTTGCTCGTACTCCTCAAGCAGCGTCTTCCAGATCCGGTTGGCTCTCTCGGTCGCCGTCTTGGCGCCGTCTTCTTCCCAGGTTTCGAAATTACGCCAATCTGACAGGATTGGTTCGTAAAACGCTGTTTTATAACGCGAAAGCGTGTGAGCGGCGCCAAAGAAATGGCCGCCCGGGCCGACCTCCGTCATGGCGTCGAAACCCATGCTGTCTTCGTTGAAAACAAGCGGATCCAGCATGGCCGACAGCGACTGCAGGATCTCGGCATCCAGGATCAGTTTCTCAAACGAGCAGACCAGGCCACCCTCGAGCCAGCCACCGGCATGCATCATCACGTTGACGTGGGACAACACGCAGCTCCAGCATGACATGTCGCTTTCATAAGCCGCCTGGGCATCGACCGTGGGCGAGGCCGTGGTGTTGCTTGACCGGATCGGGATGCCGTAGCGCCGCGCCAGTTGGGCTGACACCATGACCGACTTGGCATATTCAGGTGTGCCGAAGGCCGGCGACCCTGACCGCATGTCCACATTGGACGTGAAGTGTCCGTAAAATACAGGACATCCCCGGCGCGCGGCCTGGGCAACGGCCACACCTGCAAGGACTTCCGCGTTCTGTTGCACAAGCGAGCCTTCAATGGTCGCCGGGCTCATGGCTCCGGCCAGGGTAAAGGGGGTCACATGGACCGGTTGTCCGGCCAGGGCCATCTCGATCAGCCCATCGGCCATGGCACTGTCGAGAACGAGCGGCGAGTTGGTGTTTATGCCCGCAATGAATGCCGGGCGTTCTGCCAGTTCGTCTTCGCTGACACCCAACGCGATGCGGCCCATCTCAATGCAGTCGCGCGCGCGCTTTGCGCTGTTGAGCCAGCACGGATGCCAGGCCTTGTCGGTCAGGGTCAGTTGCGCATGCATCATGTCCAGATGACGGGACTCCGGCGGCAGGTCGAGCGGCTCGAGCCCCGCACCGCCTTCGTGATGGTAGATGTTGAGGCTGTGGGCAAGCTTTACGAAATTGCGCACGTCGTCAATCGTGCCGGCCCGCCGCCCATGGTCCAGATCGGAGATGAACGAGGGACCGCACACCGTGGCAAACGTCAGGTTGTTGCCGCCCACCGTCAGGGTCTTCTCCGGGTTACGGGCATGAATCGTAAACTCCGACGGCAGGCCAATCATGATCTCGTCGATCAGGGCGCCGTCGAACTTCACGATCTCCGTCTCCAGGTTAACATCGGCCCCCAGCCCCTTGAGAAGACTCAAGGAACGCGCGTCCTGAACCTTTACGCCAATCTCCTCGAGCACCCGCAACGACGCCAGATGAATCGCCTCGAGCTCATCGGCACTGACAATCTGGAAGGGTGGATAAGGGTTCCTGACAGCACGAAAGGGCATCTGTCGGATAGCTGACTGGCCCGTGTCCGCGGACAAGGTGCGACGGCCTCGGCGGGATGGGGATCGGGTTCTTGTCATGATGATTTCCAGTCTGTTGGCAGGGTTCGGCCTGCGTGTTTCAAGTCCTCCTTCAAAGACGTCCGGGCAACCAGTTGCGCCCGGTCAGGCGGCCGCCCCTGCCCAGGTTTCTTCATGCATGATGCGCACACGCTGTACCGCTGGGCGTGCCATGACCGTGTCCGTGAGGCGTTCGATGTTGGGATAGTCGCTGATCGAGCCTGGAAACACCGTTGGCCAGATCGCCTGCATGGCGAGGCAATAGTCGCAGACCGTCCTCTGGTCACCGAACAGAAACGGACCGGGGACAAGAGTCTCTTCGATGACACCTAGAATCTTCTCAAGCCGTCGTTGAGAGGCCTTTTTCAGCCTCTCCTGGGTGGCTTCATCGTCGAAATAGAACTCCGGATGATACTGGATCAGCACTTCCGGCTGCAGTGTCGAGGCGAAATAGTGCAGCCATTGCAGGAAGCGTCCCCGACGGGGATCGCCTACGGGAATAACCAGACCCGCTTCCGGATGGCGCTCAGCCAGATAGAGCGCAATCGCTCCGGTCTCGAACACCGGTCCGTCCGGCCCGTCAAGTGCAGGCACCCGGCAATGGGGGCTGGCTTTGAGAAACTCCGGATCCGGCACATCGGCAAAGAGCTCGACCAATCGCGCCTCGTAAGGCGCACCGATCTCTTCAAGCACCGCATGGGCAATCAGCGCGTAGGTATTGGGTGCGCAGTAGAGTGTGTAACGATCCGTGATCATGTTATCCAACCGGCCTTTGGAACCTATGCCCTCATCCGCCCGCCCTGGGGATCATAAAGCGGTGTTGCGTGTATCTGGGCAGCGCGCTTGTCACCGAGGATCTCGATGGCATAGTCGCCGCCTTCCGATACCGCATCGGGTTTGACGTATCCCAGCGCGATATGCTGTCCCACGTGGGCACCATAGCCGCCGGAAGACACATAACCGACCCACTCGTCATTCAGGAATATGGCCTCGTCGCCCCAGACGCAAGCATCGCCTGCATCGACCGTGAACGTCGCCCGCACCTCCCGCGGGCCGGTATCACGCTGTTTGAGGGCCGCCTCCCGTCCCACGAAAGCATCCTTGTCGACGGCCACAAACCGGTCGAGACCCGCCTCGAACGCGGAATAGTCCGGCAACAGCTCGGTACCCCAGGCCGGGAAACTCTTCTCCAGCCGCGTCATCATCAAGGCTCTGGTGCCCACCAGTTTCAAACCGAGCCCCTCACCTGCTTCGGTAAGCTGTTCAAACAACGTGCGCTGGCAGTCAAGCGGGCAATAAAGCTCGTAGCCGGTCTCACCGGTGAAAGACACCCGAAGCGCGGTCACGTCGGGAACCCGGCCAATTTCGAGCACCCGGGCGTTCATGAACCCGAAACTGGCTGTGTCCACATCGCCCCCAGCAATGCGGCCCAGGAGTTTCTGTGCACCGGGACCGGCGATATGAAGGCCCGACAGATCGTCAGAACGATTGGTGACCGTCACGCCGTCCGCCGGCAGAAAATGGTTGAAATGACGCTGGAAGGCGTTCTGCATAGTGTCAGCACCGAGCACGAAGAACCGATCCTCGCCCAGTCTCGATATCGAAAAATCGCCGATCAGCATGCCCTTGTCACTCAACATCGGCGACAACGTCATACGCCCGGTCTGTTTGGGCATCCGGTTAGCCATGATCCTGTTGAGCCAGTTTTCCGCACCAGTACCAGTGACTTCGAACTTGGCCATAGCCGAGAACTCCATCAACCCGACATCGTTACGGATGACACGGCATTCGTCGGCGACCGGGGTCCACCAGTTGGGTTGGCGAAATGTCAGCGTGTCGTGCGCCGAGGCACGGTCGGGTGCAAACCACAGCGGGTGCTCAAGACCGAAACTTGATCCGAATACGGCATTGGCCTGCACGAGCCTGTCGTAGACCGGTGGCGTCTTGATCGGCCGGCCGACCTCGAATTCCTGATAGGGATAGACCCGGTCCGACCTGTGTTCGTAGAAATACCCGGTCAGCGCCTTGGTGTACGACCGCGTCGCCCAGGCACCGTATCGCGCCACATCCCAGCAGAAAATATCAAACGGCGGTTCACCCTCCATGATCCATTCGGCCATGATCCGGCCGATCCCCGCTCCCTGGTTGAATCCGGTCATCACACCGTTGGCGCAGAAATAGTTCTTCAGATCGGGATGGGGTCCGAGAAGCGGGCCGAGATCAGGTGAAAAGATCATCGGTCCGTTGATGACCCGCTTTACACCGGCAGTGGCGAGGCACGGCATGGTTTCGACCGACTTCTCGAAGTGCCATTCCATGCGTCCCAGATCGTCGGGCAGAAGTTCATGACCGAAATCGGACGGCGTTCCATGCTCCGACCAGTGCAGACACGGGGTCTCGTAAGCGCCCAGCAACAACCCCTGGCCCTCCTGGCGGGCATAGCAGTTGATATCGCCGTCGTTGATCTGCGGCAATTCATGATCCATGGCCTCGATTTCGGGCACCGTCTCGGTGACCAGATAGTGATGTTCGACCGGCATGAGGGGCAGTGAAATGCCAGCGAGCGCCGCCACTTCCCGGCCCCAGAGGCCGGCCGCGTTGACCACATAATCGGCCTCGATGGTGCCGTCCTTTGTCACCACCTGCCAACCGCCATCCGGTTTCGGACTGGTCTCAAGAACAGGGTTGTGCCGGTAGATCACAGCCCCCAATTTTCTGGCCGCTGCCGCAAAGGCCTGGGTTGCGCTTGCCGGATCCACATGCCCGCCCTGCTCCTCCCACAACACGCCCACAAGGGGAGTGGTGTCGAGGATCGGTGCCTTTTGTCTGGCTTCTTCCATTGAGATGAATTCGGACTCGATCCCCAGACGGCGCACGGCACTCTGCATCACCTTCATGGATTCGACTTCCTCGTGACTGCGGCACAGGTTCATGCCGCCCGTGTAATGAAAGCCGCAGGACTGTCCGCTTTCACGTTCCAGTTCCGGATAGATCTCGAAGGTGTATTTGTGAACCTCGGCCACCGCATTGGGGCGCGTCACGGTAAAGAGTCCGCCGGCGGCGTGCCAGGACGACCCCGAAGTGAGTTCCTGGCGTTCAATCAGGACCACGTCGGTCCAGCCGTATTTGGCCAGATGGTAGAGAATACTGCAGCCGACGACACCGCCGCCAATGACAACAACCCGCGCATGATTCTTCATGGTTCACCTCGAAACCCGCGTCGCCATAAACAGCGGTAAACGACAACATCCGCTGCAATCCTCCTTAAACCAATCCTGGTACATTGTTCAATCAAAATGTGATCACACAAGAAACATGACTCTGAGATCAGAGATAACCACACCCTCGAACCGTTTGATTATTTGGTATAAAAAGAAGGGCACTCATCAAAACGCCATGTGTGATCACAGATTATCCCAAAGTTTGCCCAGGCCGGACTTTCCCCGATAGAGGATCGGCATTTGCGTTCAATCGCCAGTTCCAACGCGCACCGGGTCCGTTGGTGGCAGTTTGACAAGACCTTGGGGCCTGACTATGCAACACACACTGGCAGAACATGAGTCTCCCGTAACCTGACGGAGCACGATGGCAAGAACATCCATGGCAAAGACCTCGGCCGGCGGAACAGCCCTCCTTGACGGCCCGATGAACGAGCGTATTTACCAAACGGTCAAATGGCGTCTGATCGTCGGCGACTACGTCCCGAATGACGCCATCTCCATACGGCGCATTGCCGCTGAACTGGGAACCAGCACGATGCCGGTTCGCGAGGCACTCAAACGCCTGGTGTCCGAACGCGCCCTCACCTCTTCAGCCAACCGCTCGTTCCGCGTTGCCGACCACGAGCCGAACAAGATTTCCGATCTTTTCTTTCTGCGGTCGTCGCTGGAAGGGATCGCCACCGAGTTGGCGACCACGCGCCTGACCACCCCGCAGATTGACAGACTGGACGAGCTCGCAGCCCAGATGGACGTGGATGTGGTTCAGCGCGATGCCAACAACTACCTGTCGCGGAACTATACGTTCCATTTCACGATCTATACAGCGGCGGGAAACGGCGAACTGGTGTCGATCATCGAGAGCCTGTGGGCCCAGACCGGCCCGTTCCTTGCCATGGGCGTGCGCAACGTCGGCATGACCCCGGACTGGCGCCGCAAGCATGGAGAGATCGCCGAGGCGATCCGGGCACGCGACGCCGCAAGCGCCCGTGCGAACATCGAAGACGATATCAACTGGGGTACGGAAGTCTTCAAGGATATCCGCCAGAGCGGCAAGGAATCCGACTGATCAGAGAAGCCGTTTCAGGGCAACTTCCATCCGCTGCCACAAGGACAGACACAGACTTCGGTCTACCTGGATTTCAAACGTTTCATCGTCCAGGCATCTGGCCAACACACTATGCCCAGAAAGCACCGTCTTCAGACAACCGCCGGCAGAAAATCCGCCTTGGCGAAAATCTGCCGTGACAAGGCCCGACAGAACCTGACGCACGGGCGCACCAACAAATTCCAGGTAGACGACACCGTGGCTGATGTCCGTCAGTGACAACTGGCCCTGGTCGCTCCCGATTTCCAACGCTTTCTCCAGTTCAGGTGGCGCGAGGCCATCGCTGAGGGCCAGAACCGTGACCGGTCCGACCCGACAGAGAACGATATCGTCAAAGACATGGTGACGGTTGGGTGGCGGGAGATGCTTTAAAATCCGTTCAAGCTCAAGCATCGAGCGCGCCTCCATCTGAAGCACCGCACGGGTGGCGCATTCGCGGACCTCGACGCCGCTCGCCGCACAATGACCTGCGCGCCACGCTCTCAGTTCTTCGACGAGGATTGGCGTCCGTTCGGGTAAGTCAAACACGCAACCGGTCTCCCTTGGGGTCATAAAAGTGGGATGGAACGATGCATACTTCGACGCTCTCGTTAGCGATCGGCGACACGGCCCAGACGTGTTCACCATGGCGCCGATGACCTGAATTGACAAATGCCAGGGCGATCGGCTTTACAAGTGTAGCACTGACGATCGATGCGGTGACATAACCCTGGGACTTCTGGCTCTGGCCGGCCCATGTCGCGCCGGTCACCATGGCTCCTATCGGGATGGGCGTTGCCCCATCCACCGGCACAAGGCCAACCAGGTTGCCCCGCTCATCTGACTGCAACTGGGGCCGGGAGAGGAGTGATTTGCCGAGAAAGTCCTTGGTGGTCGAAACCATGCGCCCAAGCCCCAGGTCACCGGGCGTCGTGCGCCCGTCAATTTCGGTTCCAATCGAGATATGCCCTTTCTCGATCCTCATGATGTCGAGCGCCTCAAGCCCATACGGCATGAGTCCGAAGGGTTCTCCCACGCTCATGACCCGGTCCCACAAGGCGTCGGCATAGCCGGCCGGCACATTGATCTCGTATCCCAGTTCGCCGGAAAAACTCACCCGGAAGACCCTCGCCGGCAACCCCGCCACGACCCCCTGGCGGACACTGGCCGGAGAGAAGGCATCGTGAGAAACGTCGAACGACGGATCGAGGCTTTCGAGTACCTTGCGGGCGTGCGGGCCGGCAACGGCAAGGCTCGCCCAGTGATCGGTCACCGATGTTATCCGCACATCCAGGTCACGCCATTGCACCTGCCGGAGTTTCTCCATATGCAGCCAAACCCGCCACGATTGCGCGGTTGTCATGGTGATCAGGAAGTGATCGTCGCCAAGGCGCGAAACCGTGCCGTCATCGAGGACAATACCGTCCTCGCGCAACATCAGGCTGTAGCGCACTCTTTCGAGACCGAGCTTTTGCAAATTGTTGCAGTAGAGCCGCTCCAGAAACGCAAGAGCGCCGGGTCCCTTGACGTCGGCCTTGCCCAGGGTCGACATGTCGATGATCCCAACGTTTTCACGTGTATTGCGAACCTCCCGGTCGATCGCCTGTTCCATTGTCTCGCCATCGCGCGGATAATATCGGGGATAAATCCAGTCGCCGGAATCGATCGTCACGACGCCGGTTCGCTGGCTTGCTGCGTGGAACGGCGTCCGTCGCGTGGGCGTCATCAGCGGCCCTTTGGCATCGCCCGCGATCTGGCCAAACAACACAGGCGATACCGGTGGCCGCAACGTCGTATGGCCGATCTCCCTTCCGGGCAAGCCGGTCAGTTCACTGACAATGTTGATCGCGTTGACGTTGCTGGTTTTTCCCTGATCCGTTCCCATGCCGGTCGTCGTGTAGCGTTTGACATGCTCGATCGACTGGAACCCCTCCTCCACCGACAAGGCGAGATCATTTACCGTGACATCGTTCTGCAGATCGACGAAAGATTTCTGGGAAGCCGCCAGCAGGACAGCGACTGGGATCGATGTGCCCGCCGCCAGACAGACGGGTTGGCCGTCAACAACAGGTTCCGCCGCCAGCTCTGAGTCCGGATTGAACCCTGCCGCGCCAGCAGCCCAGACACCGGTGTCGTGCCCCGAAGTGATGCACTCCTGGAGTTTAAAGTAACCCGCCGCTACACCGGCAGGGCGCAACCGGTCGGGTGCATCATTAGCGACCAGTGTCGTTGTTTTGTCATCGAACGACAGCGTGCCGCCTGCCTGTGAGTACAGCTGGAGCGACGGTGTCCAGCCGCCCGACACACACACAAGATCGCAAGGGTAACGGGTTAGAGACGCTTCCGGATCACCCGCCGGCCGCACGTCGATCGACAAAACCTGATGTCTTCCCCGTGTTGCCATGGGCCAGTGCCCGGTGAGCAACGGCACACCGTCGGGCACTAGTTTCGCAACACCGTCCGCAACGTTGTCTCTGATGTCGATGACCACGGAAAGCTCTATTCCGGCGCTCTGCAGATCGGCAATCGTGGCATAGGCGGAATCATTGTTGGTCACGATAACCGCCCGCCGTCCGGGCCGCACACCGGTCTGGCGGATGTAACGACGGGCCGCCGAGGCCAGCATGATGCCCGGCCGGTCGTTGCCGGGAAACACCAGCGGCCGCTCCACGGCACCCGTCGCAAGCACAACTTGTTCCGCTCGCAGTTTGATCAAACGTCTCGATACTCCAGGCTGGTCAGGCGTCGACACAATCTGGTCAAGCAGAACCAGATTGTGATCATGACAGGCGACAGCCGTGGCTCCGGTCAGAATCCGGACATTCCCGGCACTTTCGAGCGTGTCTGATGCAAGTCCGATCCAATCCGTCGAGGATTGCCCCTCGATCCGGGCAACTTCCCAGGCGAGGCTTCCGCCCAGACTGATGTTTTCATCGCACAACACCACATCGGCGCCGGTTCGACCGACGGCAAGTGCTGCCGACAAACCGGCAGGGCCGGCGCCGACCACCAACACATCGCAATGATCATTGATCGACTCATAGGTCTGTCCGTCCGGACCCTCGGGCGGCAGCCCTAGCCCTGCGGCCCGGCGAATGATTTTCTCGTAGGTCTTCCAAGCCCGCTTCGGCCACATGAAGGTCTTGTAGTAAAACCCCGCCGCCAGCATTCTCGAAACCAATTGGGCGGCAGCGCCCATGTCGTAGCGAAGCCCCGGCCAGGCATTTTGGGAAAAGGCCTCCAGCCCTTCGTGGAGCCAGACTTGCGTGGCCCGAAGGTTGGGAACCGCCCGGTCACCGGTGTAGAGTTGAACCAGGGCGTTTGGTTCTTCTGAGCCAGCGGAGAAAACGCCCCGGGGCCGGTGATACTTGAAACTGCGCCCGACGAGCGCAACCCCGTTTGCCAGCAGGGCGGACGCCAGCGTGTCCCCCGCAAAACCGGTATAGGGTTTGCCGTCAAACCGGAACTGCAAGGGCCGCGTCCGGTCAATGGCCCCGCCCTCCTTCAGACGATTTATCTGCGATCCCGGCGTCATGTATCGTCACCCGAGACATCATCCGACACTTCAGACGCATCACCGCATTCCAGGATCGTATTATCGCGGGTGTCCCGGCACACCAGTAGCCACCGTTCGCAACCTGACGTGTGATGCCAGTATTCGCGGTGCGGTCCTTTGGGATTATCCCGCAAGTGGACGTAGGCATGCCAGTCGGCAAAAGACGCCTGGTCATCAAGCCTCGGCATGTTGGCCTCCGCACTGCCGCCGTAGGAAAATTCCTCTTCGTTGCGCGGCCCACACCAGGGACACGGGATCTGGATCATGGTCGCTCCCCTCGCCGGTGGTCAGTGCGCATAGGGTCTGGGTCCCGCCCCGGCGTCGTCGATCAAGCCTCCGGTCTCGAACCTTTCCAGCGAAAACGGCGTCAACAACGGGTGTGTCTCCCCTGATGCAATCGTCTGGGCCATTGTCCAACCCACAGCCGGCGTCGCCTTGAACCCGGCGTAACCCCAGCCTGCATTGAGATAGAGACCTTCCACGGGACCGGTGCCCACGATCGCGTTTCCGTCCATGGGAATGTCGGCTATTCCACCCCACTGGCGCATCAGTCGCATCTTGCTGATGAAAGGGAACATCGCAATGGCGCGCTCGACGACGTCTTCGATGCGCCGGAACCCACCGTGCGAGGCATAGGAATTGTAAGGGTCGATGGCACCGCCCATAACAAGCTCGCCCTTGTCAGTCTGGCTCACGTAGGCCAGGCCGGCATTGTAGTTCACCACCACGTCGAGGGCGGGTTTCACCGGCTCGGAAACAAAGGCCTGCACGGCAAGGCTCTCCAGCGGCAGGGTAACTCCCGCCATCCCGGCCACGACGCTCGAATGGCCGGCAACACTGATCAGCACGTTGCGTGTTGAGATTCTACCCTTCGGTGTGATCACACTTTTAACGCGTTCACCGTCAACTTCGATTCCTGTCACCGGGCATTGCTCGACGATATCAACACCTCTTTGACTCGCCCCACGGGCATACCCCCAGGCGACGGCATCGTGGCGAACAGTTCCACCACGCTCCTGCGCCAGCGCCCCAACGATTGGATAGCGCGTAGCGCCGTCAAGGTTGAGTTGAGGCACCCGTTTCCCGAGCGTACGCCGGTCGAGTATTTCCGCGTCACTACCGCGCAGGCGCATGGCATTGGCCCTGAGAATGAAACTCTCCATCTCGCCATCGGAATGAGCCAGGTCAACATAACCACGCTGGGACACCATCAGGTTGTAATTCAGTTCCTGGCTGAGCCCTTCCCAAAGGTGCAACGCGAATTCCTTCAGGTCTGCACTGGCATCCAGAAAGTAGTCCGAACGAACGATTGTCGTGTTTCGTCCCGTGTTGCCGCCGCCCAACCATCCGCTTTCCAGCACAAGAACGCGGCTCAATCCGCGCACTTTCGCTAGGTAATACGCGGTAGCCAACCCGTGCCCCCCACCACCGATGATCACCACGTCATAGGTGGGGTTGGGTATCGCGCGATGCCAGGCCGGCGGCCAGCCGCGCCCGTTGCGTCGGGCCGCACCGATCAGCGAGAGAATCGAATATCGTCTCGAACCTGGAATTGCCCGCTCCTTTCAATAAAACCGTTTGCCCGGTTAACGAGCCCGAGCCATCTCAGATGTGATGGATCATTTCGGTGGAAATCGCCCTTGTCAATAGTGTGATCACAGTTACTTTTTGTTGACAACAGGGTCTTTTGTTCTGATCGTGAAATCGGACAAGAAGGCGATTTCCCCATGCCAGACACCCACATGGATTCAAGACACACTCATCGACCCTCCGGACCGGATCCGGTCGCAGGCGCCCTGAACCTGCTCAACCAGTGCGTCGGCGTGACACCGGGGCAAAGCATCCTAATCGTCGGCGAAGAAGGCCCTGACGCCTTTTTCGACAAGGACGTGTGCGACGTTGTCTCACAGGCGGCAGTCTCTCTCAAAGCCGCGCCCACGACGATGATTGCACCAAGGACTCTGGGGCCGGAAGAATTCCCCGAAGACATCGCTTCGGCCATGCGGGACTCAGAGCATACGATCTTTTTCAGCCGCCTGGGCGATCAGTTGCGGTTTTGCCCGTTGCCCGGACCGGGCAGCAAGACCATGTGTTACACCCATGATGCAGGCTACCTCGGCGCCGAGTTCGGATGTGTGCCCCACCTTCTCTACGAGCGCATGCTTGGCCTTCTCATGACGGCCATCGAAAACGCACGGACCGTTCACATAACATGCGGTCAGGGCACGGATCTTTTTTCCGAACTCGTGCCGGGTAAGGCCGCTGGCGAAGAAAAGTCAACAGTCGCCGCCGACTTCACCGTCGGGATCTTCCCGGTAATGATATTCCCGCCCCTGTCGTGTGCCCGCATGAGCGGCCGTCTCGCCATGGGCGAATGGCTGACCACAACATCGACAAGGGATTACGAGGCCAGCCTGTTCCATGTGGATTCGCCTGTCACTGGCATCGTCGATGACGGCAGGATCACGAATTTCGAGGGGGACGCTAGCGACGTCGCCAACACACGGCAGCATTTTGAGCGCGTGGCGGGTCTCCTGGGCGGTGACGCCTTCGCCGTCAATTCGTGGCATGCCGGTGTGAACCCGAAGACTTTCTATCGAACCGATCCTGCGCAAAACATCGAGAAATGGGGCGATCTCGTGTTCGGCAGTCCCCGGAGCATGCATTTTCACACCTGTGGCAGCAATCCGGGAAACATCGCCGTCAATCTGCTGGACCCGACAATTTCATTTGACGGGGATCTGTTCTGGGATAGCGGGCGGTTTGTGTTTCTTGAACGCCCTGAAGTGCAGGCCCTTCTTGAGGAGTTTCCCGATCTCCGGGATCCCTTCTCCATGAGAACTGACATTGGGGTGTGAGTTTCGCCCGCCGGAAAAGATCGAACAGGCGACGGGAAACTTGAAACGACCCAAATCGAAGGCAAAATACAATGCACGATATTCTCGATCTTGACCGTTTTCCGCTGAACAATCTTGACTCTCCCGAAGGCCGTGCCCTGATCAAACGCTGCAAGGTCGATCTGGACGCATCCGGCATGTTCAATCTTGACGGGCTGGTTCGCAACGACGCGCTGGCAGCGTGCGTTACGGAAATCAAACCGGCACTGGACCAGGACGCCTATGAACACCGGCAGCTGCATAATATCTACTTCCTGAAGAATGTGGATGGCGTGCCGGAGGACCACCCTGCCCTCAAGAAATCTCTGACCAGCAATCGCAAGATTTGTGCCGATCAGATGGCAGACACCCTCCTGGTCCGACTCTATGAATGGGCACCCATGGCCCGGTTTCTGGCCGCAGTGATGGACAAACCCGAACTGCACGTCATGAAGGACCCTTTGGCACGGGTCAACGTCATGACCTACAAAGACGGCGAGGCGCTTAACTGGCATTTTGACCGGTCGGAATTCACCACGACCTTGTTGCTTCAGGCCCCGAAGGCCGGTGGAGAGTTTCAGCATCGCAGCGGACTGCGAAGTGACTCCGATCCCAACTATGCCGGCGTCGCCCGATTGCTGAACGGCGATGACAATCAAGTGGAAACCGTCCATCTTAACGCAGGCACTCTCAACGTTTTCAAGGGCAAGAACACCGCCCACCGGGTAACCCCTGTCGAAGGTGATCGCAACAGGATCATTGCGGTATTTTCCTATTACGAGCGCCCCGGCGTCATGTTTTCCGAAGAAGACCAGATCAAGTTCTATGGCCGGACGGCGTGATCGCCCTCAGATATCGGCCTGCTCCAGGACGTCGTGAATTGTGAGCACACGCTGGACGGCAGGCCGCTGCAACACTTTGCGCAAGGATTGCACGGCATTGGGGTAGGCACCGAGCCCTTCCGGCGGGTGGCTTGAGGGCCAAAGGGCCTGCATGGCAAAGGAAATATCACACGTCGAATAGAGGTCTCCAAGCAGGTAGGGACCATCCGCAATCGCGTCGTCGAGCACCCGCCATACTCCGCGCATCCGCTCCACGGACACTTCCTTCAGATACGCCTGCCCTCGCTCATCGCCCGGCAGGTATACGCTGGCGTCTTCAAGGATCAACTCCTCAGGCTGAAACGTACTGACAAGATAGAAATGCCACTGCCAGTAGAGCCGTCGTCTCGGATCGTCCGGAACGGGCATGAGGCCGGCATCCGGGTGGCGTTCCGCTAGATAAACAAGGATGGCGCCGGTTTCATAGATTGGCCCGTCCGGCGTCAGCAGTGCTGGTACCCTTCCATTCGGATTGGCCTCAAGGAACGCTGGATCCTTTTCCTCCATGGGAATGTGTATCGTGATCCACCGCAACGCGTGGTCGAGACCCAACTCCTCGAGCATGACCTGAGCGGTCATCGCATAGGAATTGCGCCAGCAGAACAATGTATAGGGAGGTGTTTGAGAAGCCTGCGCACTCATGAAGGATTCATCTCCAATGGACATCACCGAACCTGACGCTGTCAGGAACTCATGAAAGTGCTCAGAACCTCGATCGTCTTTTCCATTTCCCAGTCCAGACCGACAGTGAAACGCAGCTTGTCGTCGAAATCAGCCACAGCAAACTTCCGTCCCACAATGCCGTTCTGCTTGAGGAACTCGTCGGCCGCAGCCGCGGTCTTGCCGCCCACGGGCGGAAAGGCCACAAGCACGAAGTTTGTCTGGCTCGGGTAGACCTTGAGCCCCATTTCGGTAAGTGCTTTCGAAAATATGTCAATCCACCTGGCATTGTGGTCGAGCACTTTCCGGGTGTGTTCCACATCGCGAACCGCCTCTATTCCAGCAGCTTGAGCGGCAATGTTGACCGGGAAAGACGGGCCCACCCGTTCCATGAGGTCAATGATGTGACGCGGCCCATAACACCAGCCCAGGCGAAGGCTTGCCAGGCAAAAGAGCTTGGAAAACGTTCGCGTCACAACAATGTTGTCGTAGATGTCGACCAGTCCCGTAGCACTCTCATAGTCAGGTGCCCGGACGAATTCATCATAAGCGGCATCAATGATCAGCAGAACATTGTCAGGCAACCCATCTCTCAGGCGGACAATGTCCGCTGCCGGCAAATAGGTCCCCGAAGGATTGTCGGGATTGGCAACGATGACAACTCTGGTGCGGTCCGAAACGACTGCCAGGATCTTGTCGACACTATGCCGGAAGTCGTCGTCCCCTGCAGCGACCGGCGTCGCGCCAGCCCGCTTGGCGTAAATTGGAAACTGCATGTAAGCATGGGTACTGTAGATTACCTCTTCGCCAGGCCCGGAATACATGTTCACGAGCCGTAGAAGCAGTTCGTCGGAACCGGGACCGAAAACGATCTGTTCGGGATTAAGATCGAAAGTCTTGGCGATCGAGTTCGGCAGGTCTTCAAGATCGACTTCCGGGTACCGGTGCGCCTGAGGCAGAACCCGCGTCGCCGCCTCCACCGCCGCCGGACTTGGTCCGAGTGCCGACTCGTTCGACGACAGCTTTATGATCTGGTTGAAACCAGGCAGTTTGGAAATACCCACCATGTAATACCCGACGTCATTGAGACCGGGTTTTGGCCGGAGCGCACTGCTCACTCTTTTATCCATCTGTTTCTTCCACATCAAAAACTGTGATCACATTTATTCTATCATTGTCCAAACACGCGTGATAGGGCAAGTTTTTTGTAAAGTGAAGCAGCGAGCCCGCAAATCAGAGCAACAAGCGGGCCGACGGGAGACACAAATGCCTACAGATCCAAAAGTTGTCTTTCTCGACCGGGAGGCCTTCACCGTCGCGATTGAAGAGCGCAGCATCGACGTTCCGTGCATATGGGCGAACTTCGACTCGACGCCGGACGATCTGGTCGGCGAACGCTGCCGTGACGCTGTCGCCGTGATCACAGTCGGCAACTCCCTTGAACGACGCCATATCGCGTCCATGGAATGTCTGGAACTGATTTCCGTCTGCTCTACAGGCACCGATCACATCGACACGGCCTATTGCGAAGAGCGCGGCATCGCTGTCGCCAATGCGGTCGGTTATGCCGCCCACACGGTTGCCGAACATGCCATTGCCCTGCTCCTGGCGTTGCGGCGGAACCTGGTTTCCTATCATCGTGACATCGTCAATGGAGAGTGGCAGAAATCGGATCAGTTTAGTTTGCCAAACCATGAAATTAGCGAGCTTTACGGTGCCCGCCTGGGACTGATCGGAAGCGGCGATATTGGCCGCGTAGTTGGCGACATTGCCCGGGCGTTTGGCATGGACGTCGTGGTGGCAGGCCGTCGTGACGAGGCAAACCTTCGGCCCGGACACAAGGCTTTCGACGAGGTTCTGAGAACCAGCGACGTCCTTTCAATCCACTGCCCGCTCAACGACGCGACAACCGGACTGATCGGTCACCGCGAATTCAGTCTGATGCAAAAGAAACCCATCATCATCAACACGGCACGCGGCGGCATTGTGGATGAACACGCCCTCGTCGCGGCATTTGAGCAGGGTCGGGTTTCCGGCGCCGGGTTCGACGTCGCGAGCACGGAACCCATCAACCATGACAACCCGTTGCTGGGTCTTGTCGGCGATCCCCGTTTCATTCTGACACCACACGTCGCGTGGGCAGGCCGACAGGCGCAGCAAGCAGCCTACGACCAGGCCGTCGACAATGTAATTTCGTTCCTGAAAGCGCGAAAATGAAAATCTGCACAATGTGTGATCACAGTTATTGACCGGCCGGCAGCGGTGAGATAGCGTCCGGAAAATGACAGAGCACGCCTGTGTTCTTTAGTCTGGTTTGATGAGCGAAGATTTATAGAAGGAATCAGGTCATGACTCTCCGGGTAGAGACCATTCTTGGGGAAGATCTTGTTGCCGGCTTCAACGCCGCCGGAACCATCAAAAAGGGTCTGCCCGCCGGTGCCTATACAAGCGAAGAGTTTTTCCGACTTGAACAGGAAAAAGTGTTCCAGGCGAACTGGTCGCTGGCGGGCTTCGTTCACGAATTGCCCAATCCCGGCGATGCCAGACCCAGCATGCTCGGCGGCGTGCCAATCGTGGCCATGCATGACCAGGACGGCAAGATACGGGTCTTCCACAATGTCTGCAGACATCGCGGGCTGAAGCTGGTCGACACACCCTGTAGCGGTAAGAAGCGCATCACTTGTCCCTACCACGCCTGGGCATACGGCCTTGACGGCCAACTCCTGATGGCGCCGCACTTCGGGGGCATCGGCAAACGCGAAGTCGATGGTTTCGATTATGCTGATTATGGCCTGAAGGAAGTCCGGTCCGAAATCTGGCATGACTGGATCTTTGTCAATATCGATGGCCAGGCGGAAGAATTCCACGAGTTCCTGGCACCGCTCAAGGACTATATCGGTGATCTCGACCTTTCGGCGGCAACGCCAATTCTCGAGATGGACAGCGGCGTCGTGAACGCCAACTGGAAGTTCCTCACTGAAAATTTCACTGAACCCTACCATGTGCCGGTGGTCCATCCGGAAACCGCGGCTGGTCAACCGCTGAAGGATCATTACATGATCAAGGACCGCAATCTGGTAGGCTGCGGCATCAACATCGAGGGCGACCTGCATGACCTGCAGTCGCCAGAGGAGAAGGCAAACGGTCGTTTGTGCCTCGACATCTCTGCCTGGTATCTCGTCTTGTTCCCTCATTTCAACTTCTTCGTCTATTTCAGCGATGACACCCACGTCTACGCCATGCTGAATACCCCGCTCTCACCATCGAAGACCCATCAGCGCCGGGTAATCTATCAATTGGGCGGCGAGGAACCCGATGCCGAAACCAGGGAAGCCTGGCGTAAGCTCAACGAGGATGTCATTCAGGAAGATTGGGACATGGCGGAACGGCTGCAACAAGGACGGGCCTCGCCGGCGATTGCCGACGGTGGCATCATGTCGCCCGCCTGGGAGGTCGGCGAACACGGTTTCGACGAATTGATCATGGCGGCCGTAAGCCGATAGCCTGCAGGTGAATTCGGGCTGTCTTTGCAAGGGGGACATGATGTGACTGTGAAATCTGTGGCCGTTATCGGCTTCGGCGAAGGCGGACGCTACCTCGCCGAATCCTTGAAGACAAACAGCAATCTCACGATCGCGGCTCAAGATGCCGGTCTGGCAAAGGCCGAGGTGGCCGAACGGCTCCGGATGGCGGCCCAGGCTCTGGACATCGACCTCCATGCAACCATTGGCACCTGGTTGAGAGATTTCGACGTTGTCTTCTCTCTCGTGCCAGGTACCGTTGCTGTCGACGTGGCGACCCTGGCATCCGCCCACATGAAACCCGGGTCGATTTTCGTCGACCTCAATTCAATCACAGGCGACATGGTTCGGGATGCCGCCCAGCCAATAACCGACGCCGGTCTCCGCATGGTCGACGGATCGGTACTGGGTAATTTTCAGGGCGGCAACAAAGTCCCGGTCCTGCTCGTGGGCAACGGTGCGTCTGAAATCGAGACCGTGATGCCGGCCGACCGGTTCATTGTGGATGTCATCGACGGCGAGGTTGGCGATGCATCGTCCATCAAGATGCTCCGCAGCGTACTCATGAAAGGGCTTGAAGCCTTGTGCGTCGAATGCCTGGTCGCCGCGGAAAAACAGGGCGTAACGGAAACATTGTTCCAGGCCTTCAAGGATCTCGACGAACGCCCCTTCGTGCGCACACTGGAAATCATGACGGTTACCCATATCATTCACGCAGAACGGCGCATGAAGGAAATTGAACGTGTATCCAGTGTTCTCGAAAAGGACGGCGTACGCGACCAGATGACGGAGGCCACGTACAAGGTGTTCAAGAATACCGTAGACAGTGGCATCCGGCCTGACGACGGCAAGGTCCGGTCATTGCCGGAAACCCTCGCGGCCCTCGACAAAATCTATTCGACCACTTCATCCTGAAACGACCGGAGAAAAACCATGGGCCATGACATCTGCTGGGTCGAAACGATCGACGAGGCGGACGCCTCCGAAGACCTTCGCCGGGTCTACGATCAGCTCCGGCGCGACGACGGCACGGTCCACAACCTCTACAAGGCATTCTCCCAGTTCCCGCAGGTGACGATTTCGGCCGACCGTCACTACCGCGACCTGATGCACGCGCCCGACGCCCCTCTGCCCATGTGGTTGGCGGAACTCGTATCTGTACAGGTCGCAATCCTGGCGGGCTGTGACTACGCCCTGGCCCACCACGGCAGCAACTTCATTCACCTCTACGAAGACGAGAACAAGGCACAATCGATCATCGAGGCAATCAAGGCCGGTGACTGGAGCGGGGACCTGTTCGACGAACGCCTGCGCGCCATACTGACCTATGGTGAAAAGCTGACGCTGCATCCCGAAGACATGACCCGTGAAGACCTGGATTTGCTGCGCAAGGTCGGTCTGAATGACTCAGAGATCTCCCAGGTCATTCAAGTTTCAGCCGGGTTTTCCTATTGGGTCCGGGTCATAAACGGGCTTGGCATCCAACTCGGCGACGAAAAGGTCGGCAAATATAGCTAATTCGAAAACTTGTGTTTCACTCAATTTTCCCGTTTGGTTGAAATCCGTTTCCGATCTGATGAAGCACTCCATGAACGATCAACTTTTCGCGCCGGACTACAAGGCTGAGCCCTATTGGTGGGAACGCACACCCCGCCCTGAACTGCCGTTCCAGGAACTGCCGAAGGAAGTCGACGTGCTGATTGTCGGTTCCGGCTACACCGGCCTGTGTGCAGCGATACAGACAGCACGAGGAGGACGGTCCACATTGATCCTGGATTCCGGCCAGGTAGGGTGTGGATGCAGCACGCGCAACGGTGGCCAGATCAGCACAAGCCTGAAGCCCGGCCTTGCAGATCTTTCCAGAAAACACGGCCACGACCGCGCCGTCAGTATTCTCCGCGAGGGCCACAACGCCCTTGCCTGGATCAAGGAATTCATCGAGAGCGAGCGTATCGATTGCGACCTTGCAAGAGTCGGCCGGTTTGTCGGAGCACACAATCCTACGCAGTTTGAAAGTCTGCAGCGCAAGATCTCTAACCAGCCCGCTGGACTGGAAGTTGAAGCCTACCCCGTAGGCAAGAATGAGCAACACCAGGAAATCGGGACTGATTTCTATCACGGCGGCGTGGTTTATCCAGACCATGCCTCACTTGATCCGGCCGCCTATCATCAAGGGCTCCTGGATCTGGCGATGGAGGCTGGTGCGGACGTGACCGGCAACTGTGCCGTCCTGAACATCGAAACCGGTCAGGATGTTCACACCGTGACGACGGAGCGGGGGCAGATTTCGGCTCGTGATGTAATCGTTGCGACAAACGGATATTCCGATAAGGCCCTTCCCTGGCATCGCCGCAGGATCGTCCCTATCGGAAGCTACATCATTGCAACGGAACCCTTGCCGGGTGACCTCATTGACGAACTCGCACCAAAGCGCCGTGTCATGAGCGACACCCGCAAGCTTGTGTTCTATTATCGGGTTTCTCCCGATCACCAGCGCATTACCTTTGGCGGGCGCGTTTCCGTCAAGGAGACCGATCCAGACCTGAGCGCTCCCTTGCTGCACAAGGAAATGGTCAGGATATTCCCGCAACTGGAAAAAACCCGCATAAGCAGGTCATGGATGGGATTTGTCGGTTACACATTTGACACGATGCCCCATGTGGGTCTCCACAACGGCGTACACTATGCCATGGGGTATTGCGGTTCGGGTGTATCGCTCGCAAGCTACTTCGGTGCCCGCATTGGCCAACAGGTGCTCAAACTCAAAGAAGGCCAGACCGCACTCGACGGACTGGCGTTTCCCACCAGACCGTTTTACAAAGGCGATCCATGGTTCCTCGCAACGTCCGTTCGCTATTACCGGTGGCAGGACAGCCTGAACCGATAGCAAGCGGGCTCGTTTCATCGTAAACAGCTCTCGACGCCCGCCATGAACAAAAGACAACCAACGAACAGTTTTCCCTCTCCTGATGTCGAACAACAGCAAAACCGGCAAAAAACCTAGCCGATCCACCACCACGCGCGACCCGGCCATTTCGGTGGAGACGGCGATTGCACTGGGCCTGTCTCTGACCGGACAAATCACCGGAACACAGACGCTGCCGGTCGAGGAATCCGTGGGGCGCATAGCACAGACGCCCGTCGATGCCATTCTGGATCAGCCCGTGTTCGACAACGCTGCGATGGACGGTTTCGCTGTCGCAACGTCAGATTTCATTGGAGTCCCTCCATACACAATTTTCTTGGAAAAACCTCCCCGCAAGGATGCACCCCAGGCTACCAGAATTTTTACCGGTGCGCCCATCCCGGACGGCGCAGACGCCGTCGTCATGCAGGAGCACTGTAACGTATCGGAGGAGACGGTCGAATTTCGGTCTGCGCCCAAGCTTGGTAGCAATATCCGGCGCCAGGGTGAAGACTGCCTTCGCGGTGAACGGCTGATCGAAAGCGGAACACTGCTGGATGCCCGACATATCGCATTGCTCACGGCGCAGGGACTCACGTCCGTGTCCGTGGTCCGGCCTATTCGGGTTGCTTACTTTTCAACCGGCTCGGAACTGCAGCAACCGGGACATCCCTTGAGCACGGGTGAGATCTACAACTCGAACCGGTTCATGCTGCAGGCCCTGATCACTGAACCGTTCGTTGAAGCCATAGATCTGGGAGCCGTCCCGGACGTGCCGGAAGACCTGAGCAGAGTCATCAGGGAAGCTTCCAGGCTGGCGGACGTCGTTCTCACCACAGGCGGCATATCCGCCGGCGATGAAGATCATCTGGAGCCGGTGGTGTCTCAACTGGGGGGAACGACTCATCTCCTCAAGCTTGCCATTAAACCCGGAAAACCTGTGATGGTGGGTACGCTTGGACCGGTCGTCTTTGTCGCACTTCCCGGAAACCCCGTTGCCGCGTACGTTACCTTCATGCTTTTGGCTCGACCGATAATTGACCGTGCCGCCGGCATGGCACCTCGATCTCCCCGCATGGTGACGGTGCAGTCGGCATTTGCAAGAACTCGGCGGCCCGGTCGTACGGAGTACTTGCCTTGCAGGATTACTGGCATTTCCGACTCCGGTTTGCCCATCGTGGATGCCTACCGCAAGGCTGGCGCTGCCACATTGGTGCCACTCGCACGCGCTAACGGATTTGCAGTCATTCCGCCAGAGGCGGAGAAAATTGACAAAGGCGAAGCGATCCGGTTTATCCCGCTCCCCTAGAATTCAACTCCCGAAACAGCAACCAAGAGGACAATCATGAAGAGAAAATGGGCGTTTTTGGCAACATTCACAATGCTTATGGCAGCACCGCACCTGGCGCTTGCAACCGACGAAGGCGATCCGGTGAAGGGCAAAAAGTACTTCAAGAAGTGCAAGGCGTGCCATCAGGTCGATAAGGAAAAGAACGTTCTCGGACCGCATCTGGTGAACATTATTGGCCGCAAAGCTGGTGTTATTGAAGGATACAAGTATTCCAAAGCCCTGAAGGCCCAAGCCGCAGAAGGCCTGGTCTGGACGCCAGAGAATATTGACGCGTTCATAAAAAAGCCGAAGAAGTTCATGAAGGGCACGAAGATGGGTTACGCGGGGGTCAAGAAAGAGAACCAGCGTAAGGACATTATCGCCTACTTTGAATCGCTCCAGAAACCGGCGGAATAGCAGACGAAACTGGCGTAGTCCTGATCTGTCGATCAAAAACAACCACGTCCAGCCACTATGATACAAGCAGGACACCCGGAAACGGATGTCCTGCTCATTTGACCGAAATATCCCGGGCCAGGCTCATGCGGCATTCAATGCCAGCAGCGTGGCATTGCCGCCGGCGGCCGTGGTATCGATGCACAAGTGTCGCTCAAGAACATAACGTTCGGGCGCAACTCTTTCAGTAATCAACGGCACCAGAACACCGTCACGTTCAGCCAGGGCCAGACGCAATGCCCGCAGGGTTTCGGTGTCCGCAAGGCTGGCAACCGCGTCAAACCCGTTCACGGATGACAACGCCTCCGCTCCAACGGTCCCGATGACTTGCGAAACCGGAGCCCCGGCCTTGACCAACGCATCGAGCAAACTCGAAGATTGGGCAAGACTGACAACCACACCATTCCCGGTCGCCAGAGCCTGAAGTGCCTGCTCTGTCGATACTTCATCGGAAGGCCCCAGGCACAGAACCACGCCACGGGGATGCAGCGTCATTCTGTTGGACTCCCCCGTCGGACCAGGCAGATCCGCAGTCTCTTCATCAAGACCGCCGAGCCATGACAAAGTGATGCCGGCACTTTCAAGCGTCTTGCCCACCGTCTCAATACGGTCCTCGCGGTCCTCCCATCCAGAAACATCGAGACTGTCGATTGCCGCCTGGAGGGCGTCGCCCGTGATCTCAGCCCGGCCGTCACCTGCCACACGACCAGACGAATCCGTTGCAAGAAAACGACGGACATAGTGCGGGCCACCGGCTTTGGGTCCGGTACCCGACAAGCCTTCCCCGCCGAACGGCTGGGATCCGACGACTGCGCCGATCTGGTTTCTGTTGACGTAAACATTGCCGACCCGCACACGGTCCACAATACGTTGAACCCGGTCATCGACCCGGGTGTGAAGGCCGAATGTCAGACCAAATCCTTTTTCGTTAATGGCATCGACAACAGCGTCCAGTTCATCCGCCTCGAACGTCGCCACATGAAGAACAGGGCCGAAAATCTCTTCTTCCAGTTCCTCGATACCCTTCAGCTTCAGAACCGTCGGCGCGATGAACAGGCCCTGGTCCGGGATCTTCAGAGTCTTAAGCAGTCGCCCCTGCTCGGTCAGTTTTGCGCAATGAGCGGCGATGCCCGATCGTGCGGCTTCATCAATTACCGGCCCGACGTCGGTTGCCAGATCCCAGGGGTTGCCAAGCCTCAACTCATCCATGGCGCCGTACAGCATCTTCAACGTACGATCGGCCACATCACTCTGAACGTAGAGCATGCGCAAGGCCGAACAGCGTTGGCCTGCACTCTGGAATGCCGAAGCCAGAATGTCGCGAACCGCCTGTTCGGGCAGTGCCGTGGAATCAACGATCATCGCGTTGAGACCGCCGGTCTCGGCGATCAGCGGCGCATCCGGTGCGACGACTTTGGCCATGGCGCGATTGATTGTCTGCGCCGTTGCCGTAGAACCGGTAAAGCAGACTCCGGCCATGCCGGGATCCGAAGTAATCGGCCCGCCAACCACGGAACCGCTGCCGGGCAACAATTGCAGAGCGGCTTTTGGAACACCGGCTTCGTGCATGAGAGCGACGGCCCTGGCCGCAATCAGGGTTGTCTGCTGTGAAGGCTTAGCAATGACCGCATTGCCGGCGGCAAGCGCTGCAACGATCTGTCCCGTGAAAATCGCCAGCGGGAAGTTCCACGGCGAAATACAACCGATAACACCACGGGCCTCACCGGCGCCATCCAGACGAATTGCTTCATTCGGATAGAACCTTGCAAAATCAACGGCTTCCCGGACTTCACCAACGCAGTCCAGCATGATCTTGCCGGCCTCCCGGGCAGCCAGGGCGAACAGTTCCGGCGCATTGGCCTCGTAGAGGTCGCCGATCCGTCTCAGACACGCCGCGCGTTCCGCAACCGGCCGACTGGACCAATCCCTGAAGCCGTCCTGGCCGGCCGCAATGGCATTGGCAACGTCTTCCGGTGATGCGTACGTCACATGCCCCACTAGGTCTGTCGGATCCGCAGGGTTTCGGATCTCACGAATGTCGGCGCCGGTCACTGCCGACGCGATCAATGGCCCGGCATCCCAGGTTTGAATTCTGAATCTTTCACGGTCCCGGTCGATCTGAGAAAGTGTCGGCACATCGGTGATGTCCCAGCCCTTCGCATTCAGCCGGCCGTTGCCAAAAATGTCGACTGGTGCCGGAATGTTTGGATTGGAGTTTTCCGGTGAAATGTTCTTCACGGCCTCAATCGGATCACGGGCTATGTCTTCCGGGGCGATCGCTTCATCGACGATCTGGTTGACGAAGGAACTGTTGGCGCCGTTTTCAAGCAACCGGCGCACAAGATAGGCCAGCAGGTCCTGATGGGCGCCGACCGGTGCATAAACCCGGCAGCGCGTTCCTTCGTTACTGTGAACAGCGTCGTGGAGGGACTCGCCCATGCCGTGCAGGCGCTGAAACTCGAAAGCGGACTTGTCGGCAGCCAGATGGAGAATTGTTGCGGCCGAGTGGGCGTTGTGTGTCGCAAACTGCGGGTAGATCCGGTCTGTCATGCCCAAGAGCTTCTTTGCACATGAGATATAGGAAACGTCCGTATTCATCTTGCGCGTGAAAACCGGATAGCCATCGAGACCCAGAACCTGGGCCCGCTTGATTTCCGTATCCCAGTAGGCCCCTTTGACCAGACGGACCATGATCTTGCGATCGAACCGTTCCGCGAGATCATACAGCCAGTCGATCACAGGTGCTGCCCGTGGGCCGTAGGCCTGAACCACGACGCCGAACCCGTCCCAACCGGCAAGGGCTGGGTCCGACAAGACGGCTTCAATCACATCGAGAGACAGGTCGAGCCGATCCGCCTCCTCTGCATCGACGTTAAGACCCATGTTCGCCGATTTTGCCAACAAAGCCAGCGATCGGGCCCGGCCGGCCAGTTCCGAAAGAACACGGTCCCGCTGGGCGTATTCGTAGCGTGCATGCAATGCCGAAAATTTAACCGAAATCCCCGGGTTCTCGCGGATGTCGTCACTGGTGCACGCCGGGGCCAGTGCCGTGATCGCATCGGAATAAGCCAGATGGTAGCGCCTGGCATCGGCTTCCGTTCGGGCGGCCTCGCCGAGCATGTCATAGGAATAGGTGTAGCCCTGTTTTTCCAGTTTCTGAGCATTCTCGGACGCTTCCTCGATCGTGCGGCCGAGCACGAACTGACGGCCAAGTTCCTTCATGGCTTCGCCGACGGCCGTACGAACAACAGGTTCGCCGAGGCGCCGGATAACCCCGTGCAGGATGCCCACAAGACCTTCGTCCTCCGAAGGCGTGATGACCTTGCCGGTGATCATCAGCGCCCATGTGGAGGCGTTGACCAGTGATGAACTTGAATGCCCCAGATGGGCACCCCACCGGCCTGCAGACACCTTGTCTTCAATCAGTGCATCGATCGTCTCCTCATCGGGCACGCGAAGCAGTGCCTCGGCCAGGCACATCAACGCGACGCCCTCCTTGGTGGAGAGTCCGTACTCCCCAAGAAAACTCTCCATTGCCGTGGGCGACGACGTCTGACGCACGGAACGGACCAAGTCCGCTGCACGGGACGTGATAACCTTCCCGTCTTCCGGTGAAATGCCCGCGTCGGCGATTAATCGGGCGACGGTTTCGCGCTCGTCGGCCATGTAGGCCGCTCTCACTTTGAGCCGGAGATCACTGATGCTGCTGGAATCAGAGTTTGCTAGTGCCATGAGACAAATTCCTGAAGACACCGGCACCTGGCCGGCACGGGACATGAGAAACGTTCTTGGGTCTCATGATAGCTCCATCTCGAAAGCGAAATTTCCCATACTTTTGATTTTTTCAGCAGTATTCACTATATTTTCCATCTGATTTAATGAATTACCCTACGAGAAGAGTCAATCATGGACAAACTGGACGGATACGACCGTAACATCCTGGCTCAACTGCAAAAAAACGCACGGATCACCATCACTGACCTGGCATCGCTCGTGGGCCTCACGAAGACGCCCTGTCAGCTGCGCATGAAGCGGCTCGAGGAGAAAGGCTACATTCTGGGGTATGGTGCGCTGGTCGACCACGAGCGTTTGGGTGCCGGGCATATCGCCTTCGTGCAGGTCACATTGAACGACACCAGGTCTCCTGCGCTCGACGCCTTTAACGATGCCGTGCGCAAGGTTCCCGAAGTCGAGCAATGTCACATGATTGCAGCCGGCTTTGATTATCTTCTCAAAATACGAACAGCCGACATGGCGACCTACCGCCACGTTCTTGGCGAACAGATATCGTCCCTGCCTCACGTCATGAGTTCCAGCACGTTCGTCGTGATGGAAAGTGTCAAGGACTTTGCCGTCCAGGCGAAAGAACCCTGAGACCTTTGCTCACTTTGATCCAGGTCAAAGACGCGAGCCCCATGATTTCCCATAATGCACGAGGTGCAAAAGAAACTTGCTCGGGAATCTGTCACATGAACACCCAAAGCCCCATCGCCAGCATCAAGGATCGTTTCTCGCGCTGGTGGCGCCAATCCAGGGAATACTCGGAATTATCTACTCTGGATGACAGGCATTTCCAGGACATGGGGGTATGCCGTTCAGATCTTGCGTCTGTCGTCTCCGGCGCCACCGACGTCGATGACCGGATTCGCGCGATGGCTGAAAAGCTCGGCGTCTCGTACGAAAAGGTCATGGAAGAACACTGGCGAGCAATAGACGTCGTCAGGTCCTGTGCCACGTGCGGTGAGAGGCGCGTTTGCCGGCATTGGCTCGACGGGACCAACGACTGGAGAACTCCAGGCGACTTCTGCCCGAATGCCGCAACATTCGAAAGCCTGAAGAAAAAAACCTGAAGAAATAGGCAACGTCTCGTCAGACTTCTCCATAACAAAAATGGACAACCTTCGGTTGGTCGCCGTCGGGGACTCGGTTATTGTGGATGCCTCTTGAACGCGATGGGATCAAACCTTCTCCATGCCTGCAACAAGCATCGAAACGCCGGTCGGCCGGCTCGGCCTGTTCGAATACGACGGTCACATCGTCAGGTTGACCTGGGCAAGCGACGCCGACGATGAAACCCCATTGCTCCAAGAGGCGCGAGACCAGATCACAGCGTACTTTGAAGGCAGCCTCAAAACCTTCGACCTGCCGCTGGCACCGGCAGGCTCAGAGTTCCAGAAGACCGTCTTTGACATCATGAGCGCAATCCCCTTGGGCGAAACCATGACGTATGGTCAAATCGCAAAGAAACTGGAGACCTTCGCGCAGCCCGTCGGTCAGGCCTGTGGCGCCAACCCGATTCCAGTGATCATTCCCTGCCACCGGGTTCTGTCGTCAAGCGGCCTCGGTGGCTTCTCCGGCGCCGGCGGCGTGGAAACCAAAATAAGCCTCCTGCGCCATGAAGACGCCTATCCGTTCCTGATTTGAAACCGTTCAGTTCTGAAATGTCACGGAATGGTTTTCGTCATTGAGATCGAGAACGGCGGCGACCGGAGCCGTCCGGCTAATGACTTTCCCGCGGCGAATGACGAACAACCGTGCCGGCTTGAGCCGGATGGCTTCTATCGGATCCCGGGCCTGCAGGATCACCATGTCCGCGTTGCATCCCGCTTCAATTCCGTAACCCTCCAGATGCATGACTCTCGCCGAGTTCTCGGTAATCGCCCTGAACATGGCCTGCATCTGACCGACACCGGTCATGTGGCCGTTGTGAACCGCCATGTGGGCAACCTCAAGCATGTCATGACTGCCAAGGCTGTACCACGGGTCCATCACACAATCATGGCCGAGCGCCACGTTGATCCCCTGGTCCAACATTTCCTTGATGCGGGTCAGGCCCCGGCGCTTTGGATAGGTATCGTGGCGTCCCTGGATCGTTGCGTTGATCAGCGGATTGGGAATCGCCGTGACATCGGCTTCCGCCATCAATGGTAACAGTTTGCTGACATAGTAATTGTCCATCGAATGCATCGACGTCAGGTGAGAGCCCGCCACCCTGCCCTGAAGTCCCAGACGCTGGGTCTCATAGATCAGCGTTTCGATGTGCCGCGACATTGGGTCGTCGGTCTCATCGCAATGCATGTCGACCAGCAACCCGCGCTGCGCGGCAATCTCGCAAAGGGCGGTGACCGACGCCGCTCCATCCGCCATGGTCCGCTCGAAGTGGGGAATACCGCCGACCACGTCAACACCCATGTCGAGCGCCCGCTTGAGGTTGGTCGCAGCCGTGGGCGATCGCAAATACCCGTCCTGGGGAAAGGCAACAAGCTGCAGATCGATCCACGGCGCAATTTCCCGACGAACTTCCAGCAAGGCCTCGACCGCAAGCAGGCGGTCGTCACAGACATCCACGTGGCTGCGAATGGCCAGAACGCCACGGGCAATCGACCATTTGGCCAGGGCATGAGCCCTCTGTTTTATGGCCTCCATCGTCAGGTGCGGTTTCAACTCGCCCCAAAGTGCTATTCCCTCCAACAGCGTTCCACTCTCATTGAGCCGTGGAAGTCCAAGGCTGAGCGTCGCGTCCATGTGGAAATGCGGATCGATGAACGGCGGCGACACCAGGCAGTCCGTTGCATCAATTGTCTCGTCTCCGAACGCCGGCGTCGGCGGGTCAACTGCGACAATCTTACTGTCATTCACGGCAATATCGACACCGTGGCGTCCATCGGGCAGGTTTGCGTTTTTTATGACAAGATCGAACATGGGTTCAGGTACCTCCGAAGTCAGACCCGTTCACCGCGTCGGAACGGGACCAGCAGGGCTTTTGGATAGCGTGCCCTACGGGCCATGATGATCATGGCGACGATCGACAGAACATACGGCAGCATCAGGAAGAACTGATAGGGAATGAAAGCGCCGGCCAATTGCTGGGCGCGAACCTGCATGGCTTCGAGTCCCGCAAACAGCAGGGCGCCGAGAAGCGCTTTGCCCGGTTTCCAGGACGCAAAAATCACCAGCGCGACGCAGATCCAGCCGCGACCGTTGACCATGCCAAAGTAGAATGCATCGAACCAGGACATGGTGATGAAGGCACCACCCACGGCCATGAACGCGCTGCCGACCATGACCGCGCCCGTACGCACAGCCAGAACATCAATGCCCTGGGCTTCAACCGCCATCGGATTCTCGCCCGCCATGCGAACGGCCAGTCCGGCTGGCGTACGATAAAGCACATACCAGACCATCGGCACGGTAATCAGCGCCAGATACGTCAGAGGGGATTGCGTAAAGAGCGCTTCCCCGACCACCGGAATGTCGGACAGATAGGGTATCGCCACACTCTTGAATGGCACGATCTTTGGCGGTGTCGTCGCCGCCGGCAGCAACATCCGATAAACGTAATAGCTCAGGGACGAAGCAAACAGCGTGATACCAATACCCGTCACATGCTGCGACAGGCCCAGGTAAACCGTAAACCCGCTGTGCAGCAGACCGAACATGGCACCGAGGAAGGCCGCAAACATGATGCCGCCCCACAGGTCGCCACCCTGATAGACCCACATCCACCCGGCCATGGCGCCGACGGTCATGATCCCTTCGATACCCAGGTTGAGAACCCCTGCCCGCTCGCAGATCAATTCGCCGAGAGTACCGAAGATCAGCGGAGAGACGATCCGGATGGTTGCGGCCCAGAATCCGGCGGTCAATAGAATGTCCAAGATATCCGACATCAGCCTTTTGTCTCCCCCGAACCCTGCACCATCATGTCCACTTGATCTTGAAACGCGTGAGCATCACTGAAACCAGGACACAAAGCACCGACATCCCGACCAGAACGTCGGCGATATAGGTTGGAATGTTGACTGCACGGCTCATGGCGTCCGCGCCCACATAGACTGCGGACAGGAACACGGCTGCCGGGATAACCGCCATGGGATGGAGCTGCGCCAGCATGGCGACCGCGATCCCGGTGTAGCCAAAGCCCGGCGACAGATCGAGCGTAAGGTAACCCTTCAGGCCTGCGACTTCGCTGACGCCGGCCATTCCGGCCAGACCACCACTGATGAGGGCCGTTTTGATGACCGTCGTGTTGACCTGGATTCCGGCGAACTCGGCCGCCGTGGCGTTGTGCCCAACTGCCTTTATTTCATAGCCCCATGTGGTGAAACGCAGCATTGCCCAAGTCAGGATCGCGGCAAGGGCGGCAAAGATGAGGCCCGCATGCAACCGTCCTTTTTCGAGCAATCTCGGCAGCACACCTTCGTCGATGATGGATGCCGCCTGCGGCCAGCCCAGTGCCATCGGGTCCTTCCACGGACCCTCGATCAGATATCCGACCATGAGGATAATCACGAAGTTGAGCAACAATGTCGTCACCACCTCGTCGACCTTGAGATGGGTCTTGAGGAAAACCGGCACGATCAGAATGGCGCCGCCGGCCAACGCACCGACAATCATCAGAAAGGGAACCATGAGAACCGGCGGCATGGTAATCAGGCCGGTACCGAAAAATGTCGCGGCAAGCGCGCCGCAGTAAAGCTGGCCTTCAGCCCCGATATTGTAGAACTTGGCGCGAAAGGCGATCGCCACAGCAAGACCGGTGAAGATCAACGGGACCGACCGTGTCAGGGTTTCATTGATGGCAAACCGGCTGCCGAAGGCGCCCTTGAAAAGCAGAAAATAGGCATCGAAGACCGACGTGCCGGTCCACGCGATCAAGCCGGCGCAAATCAGAAGGGAAACAGCGACAGCGGCAACCGGCGCAAGCCCCGCCCGCCACATTGAAAGCGAGTGTCTGGGTTCAATCTGCATGAGCGCTGCCTCCGGCTTTCACGCCGTCATCGTGGCCTGCCATCATCAGACCGATGTCCGGGACACTCTTGGTGTCAGGTGCAAAACTCTCACTTAGATGTCCATGATGAATGACCGCGATGCGGTCGCACAATACCAGCAGTTCATCAAGATCCTCGGAAATCAGCAGGACGCCAGCACCTTGCCTGCGCGCGTCGAGCAATCTGGTCTGCACATAGGCGATGGCCCCCTCGTCAAGGCCGCGCACCGGCTGGTTTGCGAGGATGAAGGCTGGGTCGGCGGAAAGCACGCGGGCCAGTATCAGTTTCTGCATGTTGCCGCCCGACAGCAACTTTGCCTGCTGGTCCGGCCCCTCGCAGCGCACATCGAATTCCTCGATCAAACGTCGGGCCCGTTCCACCGCTGCCGGTTTTCGGATGACAATACCAGCCGTCGAAACATCCTGACTTCTCAGGTCCTCGCTGATGAGGTTCTCCCAGATCTGCATCTCACCGACAACGCCGGCCGAATGTCGATCTTCAGGAATCCGCCCGACGCCGCGCCGGACAATATCGCGCGGGTTGGTCGAGGATATCTTGTCTCCCAGCAGCGTCATCGATCCGGACGCCGCCTGGACAAGCCCTGAAAGGAGGTCGGCGAGCGCACGTTGACCGTTGCCGGCAACACCGGCAATGCCCACGATCTCATGGGCATTCACGGTAAGCGAGACGCGATCAAGCAACGGCACATCGCCCTCGCCTGCCACAATGACATCCGTCAGTTCAAGTATGGCTTTGCCCGGGTCCATGTCGTTTGGCTTCGGTCTTGTGACCGCCCGTCCGACCATCATCTCGGCCAGTGCATTCCGGTCTGCATCGGCTGTGTTTACGATTCCGACAAGTGCGCCCCGGCGCAAAACCGCAACCCTGTGACTGACGGCCAGAATTTCGTGCAGCTTGTGTGAAATGAAAATTATGGCAAGCCCTTTGGCAGTCAGGCTTTTTAGGGTCTCGAAGAGACTGTCGGTTTCCTGCGGCGTCAGAACCGCCGTTGGCTCGTCAAGGATCAGAACACGGGCGTCCCGGTAAAGCGCCTTCAAAATCTCCACACGCTGGCGCTCGCCAACGGAGAGATCACCGACCATGGCGTCCGAGTCGACCTCAAGACCATATTGGCGGGCCATCTCGGAAATCTTTGCCCGCGCACCGGCCCGATCCTGCTTCCAGGACCACAGGCTCTCCGTACCAAGGATAATGTTGTCGAGGACAGTGAGGTTTTCGGCAAGTGTGAAATGCTGGTGAACCATGCCCACTCCGGCCTCGATGGCGGCATCGGTCGAGCCGGGCGGAAGCACGCTCCCGCCCACCTCGATCGAGCCTTCATCAGCCACATAGTGACCGAACAGGATGTTCATCAATGTTGTCTTCCCGGCGCCGTTCTCACCAAGCAACGCCATGATCTCGCCTTCGGCCAATGACAGCGTGATGCCGTCATTGGCCAAGAGCGGACCAAAGCTTTTGGTGATGTTTTTCAGCTTCAAGATCGACATTGATGTGCCTTCGTCTCTCGTATTTCAGTCCGCTAATGCAGACCTCAGTATGTCGACTTCGGCTCTTCGTCGTTGATCTTGACGGTAAACTTACCCGCCAGGATGTCGGCCTGAATCTGGGCCACCTTCGCCTTGACGCCCGCATCGATGCGGCCATCAAATTCGTAATAAGGTGCCAGGCTCGCGCCGCCCTTCTGCATCATGGTCCAATCCTTGTAGTCTTCGGCCTTGAATGTGCCGGCCTTTACAAGGGAGATCGCATGGGCGATGGCGTTCGTCATGTCCCACAAGGCGGAAGTGACGACAACGTCCTTGCCGTTTTCTTCCTTGTTCATGTCGTTGACATTGCCAAACGCGATGATGCCCTTATCGCGGGCGGCGTCGACGACACCGGCACGTTCCGCATAAAGTACATCGACACCTGCCTCGACCTGGGCGAAGGCTGCTTCCTTGGCCTTCGGCGGATCGTACCATGAGCCGATGAAGGTCACCTTGAACTGGGTGTCGGGATTGACGGAACGGGCGCCGTCAATGAACGCATGGAACAGGCGATTGACCTCACCGATCGGATAACCGCCGACCATGCCGATCTTGTTGGTCTTGGTCATCGACCCGGCAATGATTCCCATCAGGTAGCAGGGCTCATGGATGTAGTTGTCGAAAACCGAAAAATTCGACCCATGGGGCTTGAACGGATCGCCCATCAGGAACGACACATCCTTGTACTCGTCAGCCACCTTGCGGGCTTCCTTGGAAATCCCGAAGGCTTCACCAACGACCAGCTTGACGCCACTTTCAGCATATTCGCGCAGCACGCGGATATAATCTGTGTTGGCTACTTTTTCGGAGAACACGTAGTCGATCTCGCCTGCGTCTTTCGCCTTCACCAAAGCCTGGTGCAACCGGGCATCCCACTTTTGCTGAATGGGCTGCGTGTAAATTCCGGCAACCTTGATCTTTGCTGCAGAGGCCGGCGTGATGCCTAAAGCCATCGTACCGATACCTGCCCCGATCAGGCCTGTTGCCGATCTTCTTGTAATCCTGCCTGTCATAGTTTTTCTCTCCTTTGTCCGTTCCCGCTTGGGGAACGGACCTGTTGACATGGTTTGACGTGACGTCGCCCTATTTCAGAGCCTTGTCCGAAATTGCATGAGTCCATGCGCCTTCAGGCTTTTTCTTGATCACCGGATCCGAACCGCCCTTCAGCAGCGTGCTGACGGTGCGTTCGTAATCTGCCGGGTCTAGCGCACCATTGGAGCCTGCCGTCAGTTTGGCAATTTCGCCCATCATGCGCCGCTGGTGCTTTTCTGTCTGGGCACCCGACGCATCGTTTTCCAGAACGATATCGGCAGCCGCATCAGAGTTGGCTTCCGCCCACTTCCAGCCCTTCATGGACGCCCGCACGAACCGGACCATCTTGTCGGCAAAAGCTGCGTCCTTGAGCTTGTCTTCAAGTACGTAAAGCCCGTCTTCAAGCGTGGCAACGCCCTGGTCCTGATACTTGAATACCACCAGCTCATCAGCCGACAGACCGGCATCGATTACCTGCCAGTATTCATTGTAGGTCATGGTCGAAACGCAATCGGCCTGCTTCTGCAGGAGCGGATCCACATTGAAGCCCTGCTTCAGCACCTTGACACCTTCGGCGCTGCCGGTTGTATCGATGCCTAATTGTGCCATCCAGGACAGGAATGGGTACTCGTTGCCGAAGAACCAGACCCCCAGTGTCTTGCCCTTGAAGTCAGCGGGAGACTTGATGCCGGTTTCCTTGCGGCAGGTCAGCATCATGCCCGAGCTCTTGAACGGTTGCGCAATATTGACCAGGGCGACACCCTTTTCGCGTGAGGCAAGCGCCGATGGCATCCAGTCGATGATCACATCCGCACCGCCGCCGGCGATAACCTGCGGTGGCGCAATATCGGGGCCGCCTGCCTTGATCTCTACGTCAAGATTCTCTTCCTTGTAGAAGCCCTTGTCCTTTGCCACGTAGTAACCAGCGAACTGAGCCTGGGTGACCCACTTCAACTGCAATGTGACCTTGTCGGCGGCATAGGCCTGTGCCCCGATCAATGTCATCGCACCGGCAATTGCACCGGCCAGAAGTTTTTTCATTTTCTTACTCCCTCTGTTACACACACACCGGTCAGTTCCTGACCGACGGATGCCAAAACGTGGCGACTCTCTGCAGAAAGGCCACCACTCCATAAAACGCGGATCCAGCAAGTGCTGCGACCGCGATCTCTGCCCACACCATGTCGACATTCATCCTGCCGACTTCCGTGGAAATTCTGAACCCCATACCGACGATCGGCGTCCCGAAGAATTCGGCCACGATTGCCCCGATCAGGGCAAGGGTCGAATTGATCTTCAAGGCATTGAAAATAAACGGTGCGGCTGCCGGCAAACGCAGTTTGAAGAGCGTTTGCCAGTAGTTGGCCGCGTAGGTCCGCATAAGGTCGCGTTCCATGTTGCTTGACGCCGCAAGCCCGGCGATCGTGTTGACCAGCATGGGGAAAAAGGTCATCACGATGACGACCGCCGCCTTGGACTGCCAGTCGAAACCGAACCACATCACCATGATGGGTGCGATGCCGATAATCGGGAGAGCCGACACAAGGTTGCCGACCGGCAACAGCCCGCGCTGCAGGAACGGTGACCTGTCGATGGCTATGGCAATCACAAACGCCGAACCGCATCCCAAAGCGTATCCGATCAGGACCGCCTTCAGAAAAGTCTGCTGGAAATCTGCCGACAGAATTGGAAGCGATTCCGCAATTCGCACCCCGATCATCGAAGGAGGTGGCAACAGGACAGTGGGAACGTTAAACCCCCTCGTCACGGTTTCCCAGCACACCAGTATCCAGACACCAAACAGCAATGGAATGAGAAGCCGGATCCAGCGTTGCGTCCGCAGCCCGGCATCCGCCGTCAGCCGCTCGACAAACAGCCATGTGATCGACCACGCGGCGACGACCAGTGCCCAGAACCCCGGTCCGACGGCGTCGAGACTGTTCAGCGTCAGGATCACAATACCCGTCCCTGTGAGGCTCAATACGCCATCTGTAAATACATTCAGACCGGCCTTCCAGCGGATGGCACTGGCGACCACAGCCACCGCAAAGATTGCCGCCGGCAGATAACCCAGAACCGACACCGACTCTGACCCTTTCACGCCCAGGGATAGTGCCAGACATAACACTGCCGCCAGGCAGGTGACCAGGCCGAGAAATGTCTGCAGCCTGCTCATTGCGCCATTCCCATGCGCTTAAGGACGATCCGGTTGGCAATACCGACGATCATGACCAGCGTCGCGGCAAGGGCGGCTGCAACCAGAAGTGCAGACCAGATCTGGACCGTCTGGCCATAATACGACCCTGCGAGAAGCCGTGCTCCAAGGCCGGCGACCGCGCCTGTCGGCAATTCGCCAACGATCGCGCCCACAAGGGAAATCGCGATCGCAATCTTCATTGAGGTAAACAGGAACGGAACGGAATTGGGCCACCGCAGTTTCCAGAATATCTGGGCCGTGCTGGCGTTGTAGGTGCGCATCAGATCAAGCTGGATAACTTCCGGCGACCGCAGACCTGTCACCATGCCGACAACGACGGGGAAGAAACTGAGATAGGTCGAGATCAGTGCCTTTGGCAACAAGCCGGAGAGTCCGACCGCATTGAGCACCACGATGATCATTGGCGCTATGGCCAGGATGGGAATGGTTTGGCTGGCAATGACCCAGGGCATCAGAGACTGATCGATTGCCCGGTTGTGAACGATGGCGACCGCCAGGGCAATACCAAGACAGGTTCCGATGACGAAGCCAAGGAGCGTCGCCGACAGGGTTATCCAGGCGTGATAGACGAGACTGCGCTTCGATGTGATGTTCTTTTCGACGGTCGTCTTCCAGATTTCCTGTGCCACCTGATGAGGTGCCGGCAAGACCGGCCGCTCCTGGGCCATGGTGTCGGTCACGAGTTGACCGGCTGTCCATGCGACATTGGCCTTTTCATAACGGTCGAACTGCCAGGGTGCATTCAGATAGATCGTGCCGGCGTACCAGACTGCGATAATCGCCGCGACGACCACGAGGATCGGAAACACATTTCCTTGGGCAAGCCGGCTGATCATCCAGCGCCCCCCTGCCCGAAATTATGCGTCTCGGGTCTAGTCATCGTAGGAATGTCCCGCCTTCAGGCCTTCGCGCACCCGGTGGGCGATCTCGAGAAACTCCGGCGTTTCCCGGATATCGAGCGGGCGTTCCTTTGGCAGCGTGCTTTCGATAACGTCCGTAACCCGGCCGGGCCTTGGCGACATCACGACGATCCGGGTAGACAGATAGACCGCCTCGGGAATTGAATGGGTAACAAAGGCGATGGTCTTTGACGTGCGAGACCACAATTCAAGCAGTTGCTCATTGAGATGATCCCTGACGATCTCGTCCAGCGCCCCGAACGGCTCATCCATCAACAGCAGGTCGGCATCAAAGGCCAGAGCACGGGCGATCGAGGCACGCTGCTGCATGCCGCCGGAAAGTTGCCAGGGGAACTTTTTCTCGAATCCCGACAGATTAACCAGCTCCAGGGTGCGGGCCACCCGGTCCGCCTTTTCCTGTTTCGAATACCCCATGATCTCGAGCGGCAGGGTGACGTTGCCGGAAATCGTGCGCCAGGGATAAAGTGCCGGCGCCTGAAAGACATAGCCGTAGGCCCGTTTCATGCGCGCCTCGTCCGGTGTCATGCCGTTCACCGTGATCGCCCCGCCGGTCGGTTTTTCCAGATCGGCAATCACCCGGAGGAAGGTCGTCTTGCCGCAACCGGACGGGCCGATAAACGATACGAAGTCGCCCTTGCCGATCGTCAGGTCAACGTTCGACAGCGCATGAACCGGACCGTCCCCGGTCTCGAACGTGAGACTGAGGTCTTCAGCCCTGATGACCGTTTCATCGGTCAAATCACCCACCTCGCCCTCTTGAACACGTTGCAACATATCCCGGGTAGCATTCCCTCAGACACCCGCAGGCATGTTTGCAGGATCACGCACAACCGAACGCGGCGACGTGATTTCCTTCCATTGCGACAAGGCCCGGTTGACTGCAGGATAAGCCTCGCGGGCTACAAATTCACCATGACCCTGCTGAGTCTTGACCTCGTCTTCAGAGATTGCCACGGTACCACGCGTCAGGGTGAAGCGCGGCAACCCGGTTACATCGATGCCCTCAAAGACGTTGTAGTCGATCGCCGATTGCTGGGAGGATGCCCCGATCGTCTTGGAGCGCTTTGGATCCCAAACCACGATGTCAGCATCGGACCCTTCAAGGATCGCGCCTTTGCGCGGATAGACATTCAGGATTTTGGCGATGTTGGTTGAGGTCACTGCGACAAACTCGTTCATGGTCAACCGGCCGGTATTGACGCCTCTTGTCCACAAGACCGGCATCCGGTCCTCGAGACCGCCGGTTCCGTTCGGGATCTTTGTGAAATCGCCGAGGCCATATCGTTTCTGCTCGGTCGTGAAGGCGCAGTGGTCAGTGGCGACCACCTGGAGGCTGCCTGCCTGAAGTCCCGCCCACAGCGAATCCTGATGCTGCTTGTTGCGGAAAGGCGGCGACATCACGCGTCGCGCCGAATGATCCCAGTCAGCATGGAAGTACTCCGTCTCGTCAAGCGTCAGATGCTGGATCAACGGTTCGCCAAACACACGCATGCCCTTCTGGCGCGCGCGCCTGATCGCCTCGTGGGATTGCTCGCACGACACATGCACCACATAAAGCGGGACCCGCGCCATGTCGGCGATCATGATCGCCCGGTTGGTTGCCTCGCCTTCCACTTCCGGCGGACGGGAATAGGCATGTCCCTCGGGCCCATTGTTGCCCTCGGCCATGAGTTTCGCCTGAAGTTGCGCCACTACGTCGCCGTTTTCAGCATGGACCAGCGGCATGGCACCGAGTGCCGAACAGCGTTCGAACGACGAATACATTTCATCGTCGTCGACCATCAGCGCGCCCTTGTAGGCCATGAAATGCTTGAACGTGTTGATGCCGCTGTCAACGACGGTCTCCATCTCGTCAAACACCTGCTCACCCCACCACGTGATCGCCATGTGGAAGGAATAGTCGCATGACGCCTTGGATGTCGTGTTGTCCCACATCTGGCGGGCTTCAAGCAGCGACTGTCCCGGCGACGGCAGGCAGAAGTCAACCACCATCGTCGTGCCGCCGGAAAGGGCAGCCCTGGTTCCGGACTCGAAGTCGTCCGACGAATAGGTGCCCATGAAGGGCATCTCGAGATGGGTGTGCGGGTCGATTCCGCCCGGCATGACATAACAGCCCGCGGCATCCAGTACTTCATCACCGCTGAGGTTGGCGCCTATCTGCGAAATTCGGCCTCCCTCGATCAGAACGTCAGCCACATAGGTACGATCTGCAGTAACGATCGTGCCGCCTTTGATCACTTTGCTCATGATTTATCCTCCCTCGTGTTCGGCTCAGTCGACAATGCCGGCAGTTTCCACAACTGCGTGAAACAATACATCCGTTCCTGCGGTCGCCCACTCCGGGGAAATGTCTTCCGCTTCGTTGTGCGACAGACCGTCGACGCACGGACACATCACCATGGCCGTTGGCGCCACCCGGTTGATCCAGCAGGCATCATGCCCGGCACCGGAGACAAGATCGCGATGACTGAAGCCGAGACGCTCAGCCGCGGACCGCACCGCCGCAACGCAATTGTCATCGAACTTCACCGGGTCGAATCCACCGGCTCTTTCCATCTCGATCTCAAGCCCGATGTCGTCGGCAATTTTTTGCGCGCCCTCACGCAGCTGGTCTTCCATCTCTTCGATGATCGCCTTGTCCGGATGCCGGAAGTCGACGGTGAAGACCGTCTTGCCGGGAATGATGTTGCGCGAATTGGGGTAAACGTCGCAATGGCCGATTGCGCCGACGGCCAGCGGTGCGTGGTTCCAGGCGATTTCATCCACAAGTTGTGTCACCCTGGCCATCCCGAGCCCGGCATTGACCCGCATAGGCATCGGTGTCGATCCGGTGTGGCTTTCCCGGCCGGTCAGCGTGACCTGCATCCAGCTCAGTCCCTGGCCATGAGTGACCACGCCAATATCCTTCTCTTCAGCCTCGAGGATCGGGCCCTGTTCAATGTGAAGCTCGAAAAAGGCGTGCATCTTGCGGGCACCGACTTCCTCATCCCCCACCCATCCAATACGCTTGAGTTCGTCGCCGACGCTCTTGCCCTCGGCATCTTCGCGGGCGTAGGCCCAGTCCAGAGTGTGTGTTCCGGCAAATACGCCCGACGCCAGCATCGGCGGCGCAAACCGTGTGCCTTCTTCGTTGGTCCAGTTGACCACCACAATCGGGTGTTTGGTCTGGATGTTCAAATCGTTCAGAGTACGGATGATCTCAAGTCCGCCCAGGACCCCCAGGACACCGTCATACTTGCCACCGGTTGGTTGGGTATCCAGATGACTGCCTACATAGACCGGCAATGCGCCGGGATCGGTGCCCTCGCGGCGGGCGAACATTGTGCCCATCTGGTCGACACCCATGGTGAGTCCGGCGTCGTCGCACCACTTCTTGAACAGATCGCGCCCCTTGGCATCGTCGTCGGTCAGCGTCTGGCGGTTGTTACCGCCGGCAATGCCCGGTCCAATCTTGGCCATTTCCATCAGGGTGTCCCAAAGCCGTTCGCCATTTACCCTGAGATTACTTGCCACTGCCATCTGCGCATCCTCTTCGTCTGTCTGGTTTACTCTTGCCCGGTTGAACGCCGGTTCAGTCAATGTCCTTCAATACGTCTGCCAGCACACCGAACAGTTCATCAATCTGGTGCTTCTCGATGATCAGAGGCGGTGACAATGCAATAATATCGCCGGTTGTGCGGATCAGCACATTGCGTTCGAAGGCCTTCAGGAAGGCCGAGAACGCCCGCTTGGTCGGCTCGCCGGCTATCGGTTCCAGCTCGATCGCGCCAATCAGCCCCATGTTGCGCACATCGATGACGTGCGGCAGTCCTTTCAGGTTGTGCAGGGCGTCTTCCCAGTACGAGGCAAGTTCGGCGCCACGCGTGAGCAACCCTTCTTCCTGGTAGGTCTCAAGGGTTCCCAGTGCCGCTGCACAGGCCATCGGATTACCGGAATAGGTATAACCATGGAAAAACTCGATCAGATGCTCCGGCCCGTTCATGAACGCGTCATGGATTTCATTGCGGACAAACACCGCCCCCATGGGGATGACGCCGTTGGTCAGGCCCTTCGCCGTCGTGATGATGTCAGGAACAACGCCGAACACATCCGGCGCAAAAGGTGCACCCAGCCTGCCGAAACCGGTGATCACCTCATCGAAGATCAACAGAATTCCGTGCTTGTCGCAGATGTCGCGAAGACGCTGAAGATAGCCTTTTGGCGGGATCAGAACACCGGTCGACCCGGCCATGGGTTCGACAATCACGGCAGCGATCGTGGAGGCGTCATGGAGTTGTACGATGCGTTCCAGATCGTCGGCGAATTCAGCGCCGTGCTCAGGTATGCCCCTGGTGTAGGCATTGCGCTCCAGGTCGTGAGTATGCCGGATATGGTCGACACCGGTGAGCAGGGATCCGAACATCTTTCGGTTGCCGACAATTCCGCCGACCGAAATACCGCCAAAATTCACACCGTGATAGCCGCGCTCGCGACCGATCAGGCGAAATCGGCTGCCATCTCCCTTGACGCGGTGATAGGCAATCGCAGTCTTGAGAGCTGTTTCAACCGACTCCGATCCGGAGTTGGTGAAGAACACATGGTCAAGACCCTCGGGAGAAAGCTGGGTCAGACGCGAGGCCAGCTCGAACGCCTTGGGATGTCCCATCTGGAAGGCCGGCGCATAGTCAAGCTCTTCGACCTGGCGCTGGATCGCTTCGACGATACGGGGTCGCTTGTGACCGGCATTGACACACCATAGCCCGGCTGTGCCATCGAGAATTTTTCGATTGTCGTCTGTGGTGTAATGCATGCCATCGGCTGCCACCAGCATGCGCGGATTTTTCTTGAACTGACGGTTTGCCGTGAACGGCATCCAGAATGATTCAAGATTGTTGGGGCGAGAAACCTTTTCTAGCATTTGATGGTCAGCAGAAACCGCCGCCTCCTGTTTGGGCTTTTCAGCCTGTCACTTCATCCAGGAGGACGAGAAACGCGCAATCGGATGTCGGCATCACCAGATCCTCCCCTCATTCGACCTTAGCGGTCTTTTTATCAGGTGCCATTCTTGTGATGGCTTGACGTTCAAAGACTCGGTTGATTTAACCTGACCAATCGGTCAAGATATAAAACTACCGACAATTGACCAATTGGTCAACATTTATCCGCACAAGGCGACACAAGACGACGATGACAGCCAAAACGGCCCAAAAACGAAACGGCGCCAAGACGGGAATACGCCGCGAAAACGAACGTGCCATTCTGGAAGCCGCCGAAAGTGTGTTCGCCGAGTTCGGCTATCGAGGTGCCACCACCAGTTTGATCGCCGAGCGCGCAGGGATCCCAAAACCTAACCTGCATTACTATTTTCCGACCAAAGAAGCATTGTATCGAGAAGTCGTCGACAACATTTTCAATATCTGGCTCGATGCAGCCGACTCGTTCGACGACTGCGACGACCCGGCGGAAGCGCTGACCCGTTACATTTCCAAGAAGATGGACATCTCTCGTGATCATCCCATGGGGTCCAAGGTCTGGGCAAACGAAATCCTGCAAAAAGCCCCGGTTATCCATGACTACCTGGAAACGGTCCTCAAAGACTGGACCAATTCACGCGTCGCCATCATTCAGCGCTGGATCGACGAAGGCCGCATCGATCCGGTCAATCCTGAAACGCTGCTCTACATGATCTGGGCAACCACACAGCACTACGCCGACTTCAATCACCAGATCGAAACCCTGAACGGCGGCAAGCCCCTGAGCGACGACAGGTTTGAAGCGGCAAAGCAGCAGGTCGTCGACATCATTCTGGCCGGCATTGGCGCCGGGCCGGGCTCCCGGCCATGAACGCGCGTTCCCGCCAGTCCAAGAAGCGGACGAGAATTCAACTACAGAACGAAGAACGAATTTACGAAGCTGCCCTCTATGTATTCTCCACCTTCGGGTTTCGCGGCTCGACAATCGACCAGATTGCCGACCGCGCGGGCATGTCGAAGCCTAACCTGCTCTACTATTTTGCCAACAAGAAGGACATTTATGTAGCTGTCCTGGAACGAACGCTCGAGATCTGGCTGGAGCCCCTCACCCAACTCGATCCGGACGGCGATCCGGCCGAGGAGATCTGGAGTTACATCCGGCGCAAACTCGAACTGTCCCGGCTGTCGCCCGAGTCTTCTCGCATGTTCTCCAACGAGATCCTGCAGGGCGCGCCGAACATCAAGGACGTTCTGGAAGGTCCCCTGAAGTCGCTTGTCGACCAGAAATGCATCGTCATCAGACAATGGATAAAGAATGGCCAAGTCGCCGATATCGATCCCCGGCACCTCATATTCATGATCTGGGCCGCCACCCAACACTACGCCGACTTCGAGGTCCAAATCGACGCCATTACCGGCCCGGACGCCAGTCGGGACGAAAGTTACGCCGCTGCAGAAAATACGCTGAAAACCATATTCCTGAACGGGCTATTGCCGCGCGGGTGACGAGATAGACACCCCACGGTCGTCATCCCTCCCGGGATCGCTGCAGCAGGACCATCGCGGCGGTGATCACGACAACACCCCCCAACACCGACAGCGACGGCCAAGGCTGCCCGAGGACAACGTCCTGCGCGAGCACGAAAGCCGGTATCAGATAGGTATAGGCCATGACCTTTGCTGATGGAATGCGCACGCTGGCATACTGGATGAGATAGAAGCTGATCGCCGTCGTAAAAAAAGCCAGGTGGAGAATGCCCAGGTAGACCGGCCAGGGAACTTCGCTCCAGGAGATCGCCAGAATTTCATCGTGGGCGTAAAGTCCCAACAAGACCAAACCGGCCAGAAGGGTCCAGAACGTGACCTCGACGAGGGTTCGATCACCTTTCAGCATTCGTACTGATGGAGAATAGGCCGAGTAACAGAAAGCTCCTGCCAGAAAAACCAGCTCTCCGGGGCCCAGGGAGAAACGGGAAAGGCGTTCCAGGTCTCCGTCAAACATGACCCACACAGCACCGCACCCAGCGACGAACAGGCTCACGATCGCCGCTCTGGTCAACACCTGCCCCAGGACCACGCGCGACATGATGGCCGTGAACATCGGGCAGAGCGTGAACACCACACCGGTGCTCAGGGCATCTGTCAAACGCAAGGCCTCGAACATCGTGACGAAGAAGACAACCAGCGTGAGGGCGAGCCAAATATAACGACCGATATCGCCAATCCGCACCGGACTGAGCCGATCCCTGGACTTCAGCACAAGCAGAAGGAAGATCGTGCAGGCAATAGCGAAACGCAGGAACGTCAGGGCGGCAGGATCCATGGCGTCGGTGATCGCCCGTCCTACGGTAAACGACGTGCTCACCAGAAACGCAAACACCAGCATCGCCACGTGAGCGCGAGGCCCTTCGGCCGACATCGACATCAAGTTCTGGACCTACCGCTTGAGATCCCGTGTTTACTCCGCAGCGTCGGCAGAAGCCGGGTTGTTGGGGTGCGTTGTCCAGTTCGCGTAGTTGGGGTCGATCGGGCTACCCGTTCGCGGGTCGACCCCTTGAGTCATCTGTTCCATGGTTATGCAGTCTTCTACCGGACAGACGCTGACACACAGATTGCAGCCGACGCACTCCTCGTCGATCACCTCAAAGCGTCGTGCACCGTCCACCATGTTCGTGATCGCCTGATGGGAGGTGTCCTCGCAAGCGATATGGCATCGGCCGCACTTGATACAGAGATCCTGGTTGATCTTGGCTTTGACCACATAATTCAGATTGAGATATTGCCAGTCGCTCACATTGGGCACGGCCATGCCCCGGAAATCGTCAATCGATGTGTAACCCTTGGTATCCATCCAGTTCGACAACCCCTCAATCATCTCTTCGACAACCTTGAAGCCATAGGTCATGGCAGCGGTACAAACCTGCACGGTGCCAGAGCCAAGCGCGATAAACTCCGCAGCATCACGCCAGTTCGTAATACCGCCGATACCTGAAATCGGCAGTCCGGCGGTTTCCTGGTGACGGGCAATATCGGCGACCATATTGAGCGCGATCGGTTTTACCGCCGGGCCGCAATAGCCCCCGTGTGATCCCTTGCCGTCAATCGTCGGCATCGGCGCCATGACATCGAGATCGACGCTCACGATCGAACTGATCGTATTGATCAGCGATACCGCATCGCCGCCGCCAGCCAGAGCCGCGCGTGCGGGGTAGGTGATGTCCGTAATGTTGGGCGTCAACTTCACGATCACCGGCATTGAGGTATTGGCCTTGCACCAGCGCGTCACCATCTCGATATACTCGGGCACCTGACCGACAGAGGACCCCATACCGCGTTCCGACATACCGTGCGGGCAGCCGAAATTAAGCTCGATGCCGTCGGCGTCGGTTTCTTCCACCCGTTTGAGAATCGACACCCAGTTGGCTTCCTCGCACGGAACCATGAGGGACACGACCATCGCCCTGTCTGGCCAGTCCTTCTTGACCTGCTTGATCTCGCGCAGATTGACGTCCAGGGGCCGATCAGTGATCAGTTCGATGTTGTTGAACCCGAGCAGACGGCGATCGCCGGAATGAATTGCCCCGTAGCGCGGACCGTTTACGTTTACGATGTGAGGATCCTCGCCCAACGTCTTCCAGACGACGCCACCCCAACCTGCCTTGAAGGCGCGGACAACGTTGTATTCCTTGTCCGTAGGCGGCGCCGACGCCAGCCAGAACGGATTGGGTGATTTGATCCCGACGAAATTTGTTGAAAGGTCAGCCATGGTCTTCTCCCTCAATCCTTCAGCATTTAACTTGAAAGCGCTTGGTTGATCGCCTCGGCGGCAACCTTTCCGTCTTCGACAGCAGCCACCGTGAGGTCCTCGCCGCCAACGATACAATCCCCGCCGGCCCACACCCTGGCAAGAGACGTTTGCCGGTTTTCGTCGACCTTGATGCGCCCCTGTTCAATGTCAATTGCCCCGGCAATCGGTGTATCGGTGAAGGTCTGTCCAATTGCCTTGAACACCATATCGGCCTCGAGGGTGAATTGTTCGCCGGTACCCGACAGGCGGCCATCCGGACCGGTTGTCGCGTATTCAAACGTGGCGCCGTTCACATGCTTGCCATCGTCGGAATTCATCTGAACCGGCATCGCATTGAGCCTGATAAGCACACCGTTCGTCTGGGCCAGTTCCTGCTCATACTCGCTTGCATTCATGCGGTCCTTGCCTCGGCGATAGACAATCGTGACATCTTCCGCGCCGAGCAACTTGGATTGTATCGCCACGTCGATTGCCGTCATGCCACCGCCGATGACGACGATCTTGCGCCCTATCGCCAGTTTGGAAAGGTCGCCGGACTGGCGAAGATCGGCGATGAACTCAACCGCGTCAAGGACACCGTCAAGGTCCTCACCCGGCGCGCGCAGTGCATTGACGCCGGCAAGTCCCATCCCAAGGAAAACCGCATCGTGGGTGTCTTGCAAACCATCCAGCGCGATGTCGCGGCCCAGGGCCTTGCCGTTCTCCACCGTAATACCGCCGATGGAAAGTACGAAGTCCACTTCCCGCTGCGCAAAGTTCTCAACTGTCTTGTATGAAGCAATGCCGTACTCGTTCAGCCCACCGGATTTTTCCCGAGCTTCATAGATCGTAACGTCGTGACCATACATCGCCAACCTGTGTGCGCATGCCAGCCCGGCAGGGCCAGCACCAACCACGGCAACAGACTTACCCGTAGGCTCGCCCTTGTGGAAGGGATGCTCTCCGTCTTCGATCAGAGCATCGACCGCATGGCGTTGCAGTTCTCCGATCCTGACCGGTTTATGTTCGGCATCGTTGCGGACGCAGACTTGCTCGCACAGGGTTTCGGTCGGACAAACCCGGGCGCACATGCCGCCGAGGATGTTTTGCTTTAATATCGTTTCCGCTGAACCGGTGACGTCGCCGGTTGAAATCTGGCGAATAAACTGAGGGATATCGATGCTGGTGGGACATGCCGTCATGCACGGCGCGTCGTAACAGAAATAACACCGGTCGGCCTCAACCAGAGCCTCATGTTTGCTCAGCGGTGAATGAAGGTCGGAAAAGTTCTCCCGATACTGATCGGTGGTCAATCGCCCTGCAGAGATGTCAGGTCCACGCGAATCTGCCTGGGTACTCATTCGATTCCTCCCCTACGTTACGCTGTAGATAATTATTTGACTATTTGATCAAATTTTTTCCAGTTAGTCAAATTGGAATCCTGGGCGAGCACGCGCTTCATGGCAGAACCGTTTGTTCATGTAGAACAATAATCAGAATTTTTGGACAATTATGGAGACGTCAGCCCAGGTAGGCTTCCTTGACCTTGTCGTCAGCCAGGAGATCGTCGGCATCGCCTTCCAGGACAATCTCTCCGGTCTCCATGACGTAGCCATAGTCGGCAACCTGCAGGGCCATAAAGGCGTTCTGCTCAACCAGCAGGACGGCGACACCCTGTTCCCGGATTTTCTTGACCGTTTCGAAAATCTGCTGCACCAGCATCGGCGCCAGCCCCATGCTGGGCTCGTCCAGCAACAGCATGCGCGGCTCAGACATCAGCGCACGGCCGATGGCCAGCATCTGCTGTTCGCCGCCCGACAGGGTTCCTGCAACCTGTGACAGGCGTTCCTGCAGAACCGGAAACATTTCCAGGACACTTTCTTCAGTTCGCTTGATGCCGGCCTTGTCGTTTCGCAGAAAGGCGCCCATCCTGAGGTTCTCCAGAACCGACAGCCGCCCGAAGATACGACGCCCTTCCGGCACCTGGACGACACCCTTGGCCACCACATGATGGGGCGGGACATCGTTGATCTGTTCGTCGGCGAAAACCACGGTGCCTTCCGTGGCTCCCAGAATTCCGGATATTGCATTGAGCGTGGTGCTCTTGCCGGCACCGTTCGCTCCGATCAGCGTAACAATCTGATTGTCGCTGACTTGGACCGAGACCCCACGCAAGGCGTGGATCTGTCCGTAAAAGACATGGATGTTGTTTATTTCCAGAAGCGCCATCGCCCTTGATCCTTATTTCAATGACTCGAGCGCGCTGCCTTCAGCACCCAGATAGGCCTCGATAACTTTCGGGTCGTTCTGCACTTCCGATGGCGATCCTTCGGAAATCTTGACCCCGTGATCGAGCACCGAAACCGTATTGGAAATTCCCATCACCACCCGCATGGAGTGCTCGATCAGGAGGATGGTAATATCGCGCTCGTCACGCACCTTGCGCACGAAGTTCATCATGTCGACACTTTCGCGCGGATTCATGCCGGCCATGGGCTCATCGAGCATCAGGAGCTGCGGGCGGGTCGCCAGTGCGCGACCGATCTCAAGCCGTCGTTGTTCACCATAGGACAGATTGCGGGCAAGGATATCGCCCCGGCCCCGCAAACCGACGAACTGGAGAATCTCCATTGCATCCGCTTCCGCCCGGGCTTCATCTTCTTTGGCGTGGCGGGTTTTCAGAACCGCCCCCCACCACGTCGACTTGAGGTGAATATGCATTCCCACCAGAATGTTTTCCACCGCCGTGATGTTCCGGAACAAACGGATATTCTGATACGTCCGGCTGATGCCGGCAACCGCCACCCGATCTGGCGTCAGGCCATCGATCCGGCTGCCGTCAAACCAGACCTGACCCCCGTCAGGCTGATAAAACTCCATGATACAGTTGAACACTGTCGTCTTGCCTGCACCGTTCGGACCGATAATGCTGTGGATGGAGTTCCTCTTGACGGCAAGGTTGAGTGCATCGACGGCAATCAACCCTCCAAAGCGTTTTGTGAGGTCGTGTGTGACCAGAAGCGCATCGTCTGTCATCGCCCCGTCGCCCCTCACTTGCTTTCCGCCGACGACGCGCTTGCGCCACCGAGTTCGGCTTCAATCGCTGCCCGGTTTTCTTCGTCGACCATCATTTCCCGCTTGCGTGCCGCCGACGGCCATAGGCCTTCGGGCTTCAGCCGCATCATGATCACGATGACCAGACCATAGAACAGGAAGCGGTACTCGCCGAACTCACGAAGCAATTCCGGCAAGCCGATCAGTGCCAGTGCACCGACGGCCACTCCGGGCAGGCTGCCCATGCCGCCGACGATAATGAGGGCCAGCACGTTGATCGAGATGATTAGTTGGAAACTGTGCGGGAAGATCGAGCCCAGCATGACAGCAAAGATCGATCCGGCAAGACCGGCAAATGCGGCGCCAAGTCCGTAGGCCAGCAGTTTGACATTGATCAGATTGATGCCCAGTGCCTGCGCCACATCCTCGTCGTCACGAATTGCCGTCCAGGCGCGACCCAGCCGTGAATTTTCAAGCGAGTAGGCAATGTAAGCCGCCAGGCATGAAAACACGAGCGTCAGATAGAACAGGGAAACCGGGCTATCAAATTCGTAATTCCCGATCCAGGGCCGTGGAATGTCCAGGATACCCTGGGCGCCGGCAAGCAAGCCGCCTGCCGCATCGGACAGGACGAGCACCCGAACAATCTCCCCCAGACCCAGCGTGGCCACCGCAAGGTAGTCCCCCCGGACCTTGAGGACGGGCACCCCGAACAACACACCAACACAGATGGAAAGGAACACAGCGATCGGAACCGCAACCCAGTACGACACATTCATGAGTGCATGTGGGCTATCCGCAGTAAGCAGTCCGGTAGTGTAGGCGCCCACGGCAAAGAACGCGACGAAGCCAAGATCAAGCAGGCCTGCCAGGCCGATCTCCAGATTCAGGCCCATGCCCATGAGCGTGAACAAACCCACCGTCATGAACACCTGACCGATAAAGTTGCCGGCAAACAGGGGAAACAGCACAAGCAGCAACAGGCCGAATGTGATGCCCGAATAACGGACTGTCTTCTGCTGGCCCTGGGGCATCCGTCCGAAGCCCGCCTTGATCCTTTCACGGCGCCATACCCAAAGGGCCATGCCCAGAAACGCCACGATAAATATCAAAATTGCACCGCGAAGATGCATACCGTCCCACGTATAGAACATGTCCCAGACGGCTGGAAATGCACGCACGAGATTCTGGATCAGTTCCTGGAACAGCCCCGCAAAACACACAGCACTCAAACCCGCGACCAGGGGCAGTCGCCATGACGGCCGCATGAGATAGAGGATGACTCCCAATGCACCGAGAAGTGCGCCGCCGACAATCAAGAGGATTGATCCCGGTACCGCGTCCTGCCCGTAGGTGAGCATTTTCATCAATTGCGGCTTCAACTGGACAAATATGAAACGCAACTTGAATTGCGCCAGCACCAACACCAGCACTGAAGCGACAGCACCAGCAACCGCACCGGCGCCTGCGCCTTGCATCACTCTGGACCAGAACTCCTGCCCCGAGGTCTTGTTCGCCACGAACAAACCAAGTCCCCCGGCAATGACCACAAGCAAGGCATGCCCAAGCGACAGAACATCCACAATGATCCAACGCGTGTTGAACATCGTAAGAATTCCGACAAAAGCGAAATAGATGACAATGCCACCAAAGATCAATCCTGTTCGGATCGACATTTTCAGGGGACTGACTTGTATTTCCTTTTCCTGACGGGCGGAGGAAACAACTTCAAAAGCCATCTCTATCCCTCACTCAGCATGTAATAAACGGTATGTGTCATGATAAATCCCTACGCCCGTTTCGAGGCCAGTCGTTCGCCAAGGAGGCCCTGTGGTCTGAATATCAAAACCATGACCAGCATCGTGAACGAGATCAGGTCACGCATCTGGTAAGGCGCCTTGATCCCGATGCCGTCCAGGAATAGTGCGGGGCCAACTGATTCAACGAGGCCAAGGAAAAAGCCCCCGAACATGGCCCCTGGAATATTACCGATGCCGCCTAGAACCGCAGCACTGAACGCCTTGATGCCCGGCAAAAATCCCATATAGAAATAGATCTGCTTGTAGACGATGCAGTAAAGCACGCCACCGATACCGGCCATGCAACCGCCAAGAATGAACGTGAAGATGATCACCTTGTTCACATCCACACCCATCATCGAGGCAGCATCACGGTCCTCTGAGACGGCCCGCATTGCGGTACCCATTTTTGTACGCTGTACGACCAGATAGAGGAAAACCATTGCCCCGATAGCGATTGCGATGACAAACGGCTGCACCAGCGGCACCTGAAATCCGAAGACATCAATCTGCCCCTTCATGAAATCCATATCTGGATAGGACCGGATGTTCGATCCATACATGCCACGGAAGGAATGCTGCAGGAAGAAGGACGCACCGATCGCGCAGATCAGAGGTGCGAGCGTCGCGACATGGCGAAACGGACGATAACAAATTCGCTCCACGGCCAGGGCAATAACCGAGCAAACAAACATTGCAAGGCCCATGATCAGAACCAAGGACATAACGGGGTTTGCGTCCAGAAATCCGGAGCGATCCAGTCCTCGTGCGAGAAAATAAGCGGAGAATGCGCCGGTCATGGTGATATCGCCGTGCGCAAAATTGATCAGGCGAAGGATGCCATAAACCATGGTGTAACCCAGTGCGATCAACGCATAGATTCCACCGATGGTCAGACCGAACATGCAGAAATCGAACCACTGTTCGGCGGAGTACCGCCCTTTTATGAGAGTGCCGATCGTGCCGCCGACGACAACGACCAGAACACTGATCCTCAAGGCCCAGAGGATGACATCTACAAAGGTAATTCTGGAAAGTCGCTTGCCGAGCCCTTCTGGCTCCATAGTGCTGTGTGCAGCGGTCATTGCAGCTGTCCCCTCGCGCCCCAATTTTTGGTGTCGCCGGAACCGGCCAAATCAGATCAGGCCGGTTCCGGTTAGTTCGTGTTGATCGGTTTAGTCAACCCAAAAGATCACGGATAGATCTTCTTGGGGTTCACGCCGATTTCAAAAGTAGCCGGATCGCCGTTTGTGAACTCGTAAACGGCAAACTTGAAGCCGGCGCAATCGCCATGCTCGTTGCAGTTGATCGGACCACCGATACCATCAAAGTCTTTGGTGGCGAACAGGGCATCACGAAGAGCCTTACGGCCGATATAGGTGTTGCCATCGGCATCTTTCTTGGCGACTTTTGCGATCCCCGCAAGAGCAACAGCCATGCCGTCGTAGGCGTTGGCATGGAAAGCCTGAATTGGCTTCTCACCATATTTTTCTTCGTACTTCTTGACCATTTCAGGATAACGCTTGCCGTAGGCGTCATCGGAAGCATCCGGGTTGGTAAACTGGAAGCCAATGGCTGCATCGCCTGCGGCTTCAAGAAAACCAGGAGCCATCTGGGCGGATCCGCCCATGATCTTGGTGCCCTCGATACCTTTCACTTCCTTGACCTGACGCGCAATCTGGGCGCCGGCGGCAACGAAGATCGGGAAGTAAAGAACACACGGTTTTGCCGTGGCAATGCCGGTCAGGACCGGTTTCATGTCCACATCCGTGGGCGTTACGGCTTCAGACGCCACAATTTTACCACCAAGTTCGGTAAAGCGTCTTTCGGCGACCCGAACGAGCTGTTCGGCATAAGGGCTGCCATCGTGGATCGTTGCCATGGTCGTGCACTTGAGCTGACCGTGGAAATATTCGGCGTCGGCAGCACCGGCGGCCAGATCGTTGTAGATCGTGCGCATATAACCATGCAGACCAGGCTTGCGGTCAGCTGCGGTCAATGAAGGCGCTGTGGTCGACGTTGCAACACTTGGAATACCCGCTTTCCAGAGGATCGGGCCACCCGGCGTCCCGGCACTTGAGCAATCAGGCCCAACCACCACAACGATGTTCGAGTTCGATGCAAGCTTGGTCGCCGCCGTCTGGCCACCTTCTGCATTGCACTGGCTGTCTTCAACCACGAGGCGGACAGAATGCCCGGCCACTTTTCCGCCGGCGTCGTCAAGTGCAATTTCTGCACCGCGTTGCTGATCGAGTCCCAAAGCCGTGTCAGGACCGGAAATCGTCCAGTAACCACCAATGAAAATCGGTGCGCCCTTGGGCACCATGACCACGCCAATGTCGTCCGTCACCGGACCTTTTGTTTCGGCAGCAATTACCTGCGACGCCATAAGGCTGGACGCAGCGACTGCAGCCAAAAGAACTTTACTGAGCTTCATCGAAAACCTCCCGTTTATATGTCCCGGGTCTTTCCCCGAGCTTTTACGCCGCCCTCATCAAATGTCGGACACAGATTTTTGGGATAAAGAGATCGAGTTCATTGGCTAAGCGCAATCTGCGCGGAACCGCCAACAAACGAGATAGTCTCCCCTTACCTCAACCTCTTGCGCCGAAACCATAAAGGCGGCTTGACGGGATTGAAGCACAATTCCGGGTGAACGCAAACCCTCAGAATTGTTCAACTTGCGATTATTTGAACAATCCCGTGTGCATTTGGCCCGTGCAAGCCGGTTTTCTGCGACTTTCCAAATATTTGAAAAATCTACTAAACAAGCTAGTTCCAGAACGGGCTCCTTTCGGAGAATTCACGCCAGTCACTTTTGAGTTTGCCCTCAACATCCCGAACGCCCCGCATATGCCATCCAAGCACAAGCCCTACCCCGACACAGATCTCCTGACGATCGAGTTTTGGTGATATCGGCTCTCTAAGAGATCCCAAATCACGATGCGATATCAATGCAGTTAGATGACTTTCCGCAACTGCCACATCATTGAGTCTGCCCAACATTTTCTGGAGGCCGGCAAGCTGTCCAGAATACTCCCGACGGTGTGCATCGTCGTAGAGGCTTTTGAAGAAATCCACGCCATATCGCATCCTCTTGACAGCGATTCGTACCGCATGCCGTTCCTCAATCGAGAGCGAATCGAACTTCCGCCCCCGCTTCTTGAGGCTCTTGTGCAGGCGGGAAAGAGATTGGGCGGCGTAGACGGTTGCCGATCGTTCCAGCCGGTTTCGCTGTTGACGCGTAACGGTACTGGCCTCGACACCCGAGAAGCCAAACTCTGCAAGGTCTATGAGAAAGCGCCCATACCGGTTTGATGAAAGCGCCCGTCGGACGTCGGCTTGCGCCAGTTTCTCTTGACTCAGAATGGCCCTTTCCAGAAGAATCAGACACTCTGGACGTCCTGCGGATTCAAGAACCGGATCAAGAAGCTCGGTCCTGAGCACGAAGAGGTCGCGCGCCGGCCCGAGTTCATCCAGAAGCCAGCGCGCCTGGTCGTTCAGCCTGCCGGCAACATCAACGGGCAGATCGCGCCGGAATATGCTCAATACCGACCGAAGGCGTCTAAGTGCCACCCGGCACTGGTGAACGCCTTCTTCATGAGCCCCTGAAAGAGCACAGTCATCATTGCTGGTCAGATGTTTCAAACAGCCGAGCGCAATGGCTTTCAACGCGTCCTCGCCACTCATTGACGCCATCAGATCAATGCGGGGCTTCCTGGACCACACCGGATGCGGCTGTTTTTCCAGCAGCATGCCGGTTTCCGACTTCGTCCGCAGATGTAACCGTGTCGGTGCAAGGTCATTCAATTGGCGAGCACTGGCGAAAAGCCGGGCCATGTCACCACCGAGCAACTCCAGTTCAATCTCACTGATGCCGGCTTTCCGGTCCCCGACAATCACTTCGCCGCGGTCAACGGCATATTCGATGCGAGTGTTCCCGGTCCTGGTCTCCTTGGTGCTGCGCTCAATCTTTATCTCGAACAGTGGTTCAAGGTGAGAGGCCTTGAGCTTTCGAAGTACGCCCGGCAAGGCGCGGTCGTTGATCATTGAAAGATCGGGAAACGGAAAGCACCAGTTCGGCGAACCCGGTTCAGTATCCGGCAAAGTCGATTCCCATTCGCGGCGCGAAATGGAACTCCCGCCCCTGCCGGCCGCCTTTAGTGTCTGAACGGTCGTTTTGCCGTCGTAACGGGTTCTCAGGCTGATGCCGAACGATCGCAGGAGCCTGCCCGGCGTATCGAAGTAGACACTCCGAAGCCTCCTCCGACGAGCCCGTCCAAGGCCTTTCCACCACGGTGACCCGCGAATGACGGCAAGCGTCTTTCCGGTCACCCGTAGTTTCAGTTCAATCTCTTGGTTCGCCGTCATGCACCGGTCAATTCAACCTTCGGTCTTTCGAAGGCAGAACATAAGCAGGAAACCCCACCGACACAACGCGCACCAAAGGGTTGCGCCGATGCAGCGCGAATTCTCCTACAGGCAGGACGCCAGGCTTGCGCACTGAAACCTGACGTCCGGTTAATTATGACCAGCTTGCTTCAGCTTGCCATCTGCAGCACGACGCCGCTTTTAAGCTTTTGATCGATATGCCCCGACAACGATTCCAGATTCTGCCGATAGAGAGCTGACATCTCCCGTCCGCTGAAACCAAAATCTTCACGCTCGAATTCGTCCTGAACAATATCGCCCAGGTCCTGAGCCACATTCCGCCAATCTTCCAGTGTCATGAAATCCGACGGCACAAAGTTGGCCCCGTCTTTCGGTTCATCGTTCAAGGCGTCGAAGATCAGTTCCATATAGTGTTCCATAGCGTGTCTCCCCAGTATTCACTCAATACACGTTGGTGAAACCATTGTTGAATGGTCACTTTGGCCGGATCTGATTGATCTCCTGATCCGGTCTAAGTCAGGAACAGTGTCTGAACGTTCCCGTCATCTGAGAGTGTGAGGAGGTTTGCGTGACTCCAGCGTGATTCCTGTTCTTCCTGGAAAGTTTCCGGCGGCGACCGGTTTCACCCATGCCGCACGGCAATCGTCTTGACGACGGAAAAACCATAGAGTGCCTCGAAGCCTTTTTCCCGACCATGACCGGATTTCTTGACGCCGCCAAAAGGCAGTTCGACACCACCCCCGGCACCGTAATTGTTGATGAAGACCTGTCCGGACCGAATACGTTTAGCCATGCGCATCTGGCGCCCGCCGTCACGGGTCCAGACGCCTGCCACAAGCCCATAGTCCGTATTGTTTGCAAGACTGGCCGCCTCGTCTTCGCCGTCGAACGGAATGATCACCTGAACAGGCCCGAATATTTCATCCCGCGCCAGCATGTGGTCCGGCGGCACGCCCGCAAACAGCGTCGGAGCAACGTAATGCCCCCCCGGCGGCGCATCGTCCAGGATCTGCCCTTCCGCAACCACCTGAAAACCGTCCTCGCGCGCCTTGTTCAGAAATCCTTCGACAATCTGCTTTTGCCTGGCGCTTACGAGGGGACCGACGTCGAGATCGTCTTTTGCCGGACCGACCCGCAGCGCGCGATAGTGCTCACCCAGTCTATCAACGAGTTCATCATAGATCGGGCGTTCGATGAGCAGGCGAGACGACGCGGAACAGGTTTGGCCGGCGTTCTGTATACCGGCCCTGATCAGGAAAGGCAGGGCATCATCAAGATCGGCGTCGGCAAACACGATCTGTGGCGACTTGCCGCCAAGCTCTAGCGTGACCGGCACCACGTTGTCCGCAGCGGCCTTCTGGACCAGCGACCCGACTCCGACCGACCCGGTAAACGAGATGTGGTCAACGTCATGGTGACCTGCCAGAGCCGCACCAGCCTCCTCGCCGATCCCCGGCACGATATTCAGAGCGCCTGCAGGCAAACCCGCTTCCATGGCGATTTCACCAAGAGCCAGGGCCGTAAGACAGGCCTCCTCCGCTGGTTTCATGACGGCGGCATTGCCCATCGCCAGAGCCGCCCCCACACTGCGGCCGACAATCTGCATGGGATAGTTCCAGGGAACAATATGCCCTGTGACACCATGCGGTTCCCGCAGGGTGAAGACCGTGTAACCGTCCAGATAGGGTATCGACTCGCCGTGGACCTTGTCACAAGCGCCACCGTAGAACTCGAAGTAACGCGCCATGGCCAGTGCATCCGCTCTGGCCTGACCGAGCGGTTTACCCACGTCGGCTGCCTCAAGCTGTGCCAGTTCTTCACAGCGCGCCTCGATCAATCCCGCCATGCGCGAAAGTATCCGGCCCCGCTCAACCGCACTCAGGCGCCCCCACTCACCGCCAAGGGATTTCCTGGCCGCCGCCACAGCGCGGTCCACATCGTCCCGGTTGCCTCCGGCAACTTCAGCAAGTTTGGAACCGTCGGACGGATTGAAGAGATCCAATGTCTGCCCGGAAGCGCCCGGCAGCCATTCGCCGTCGACGAACACCTGCGACCAGTCAAACGAAAATGCCATAACCAGGTCCTTGAGAATTGAAAGATACAATCTCTTTGTGGAAGCGCCTTTCCCGCCCGTCAAGATCAGGCCTTGCCGCAAGGTGGAATTGCGCAATACTGACAAGAACACGCCGACACGATATGACACGCATCTGAAAGCTCGCTCGAATAGGACCTCAATGGGACATACCCTAGCCGAAAAGATCATCGCCCGCGCTGCAGGCCTGGATGAGGTGGTGCCTGGCGAAATCGTCACGTGCCGGGTTGATCTGGCAATGATGCACGATTCCGGCGGCCCTCGCAGGATCGCCCCAATTCTGGAAGAACTCGGCGCCGGTGTCTGGGATCCCGAGCGCGTTGTCGTCGTCAACGATCACTATGTCCCGGCCGTCGATGCAGAGAGCGCCCGCATCCTCGACCTCACGCGAAAGTGGGTCGCTGCCAACGGTGTCGAGAACTTCCATGACATGCGCGGCATCTGTCATGTCGTGCTTCAGGAGCACGGACACCTGAAACCCGGCATGTTCGTGGTCGGCGGTGACAGCCATTCACCTTCAGGCGGCTCTGCTGGATGTTTCATGTTCGGGGTCGGCGCCACGGACATGGCCGGCGTCCTGGCGACCGGCGAAACCTGGATCGAGGTGCCCGGCACCCATCTCATTCGCTGGACCGGGCAACTGGGCCAGGGCCTGTCGGCCAAGGACATGATGCTGGCCGCGTGCGCAAGGATGGGCCTCGGCGGTGCGGAATACCAGGTCGTTGAATATGCCGGAGACACGATTGACCGGACATCAATGTCCGAACGCCTGACCCTCTGCAACATGGCGGCCGAACTTGGCGCACAGACCGGCATCATTGCTGCAGACGACTCCACATGCGATCAGATCAAGGCCGCTGGTGGCGATCCCGGTGACCACCGGCAATGGCGCAGCGACGCCGATGCAGACTACCTCTCGGTTTCCGAATTCGACGCCGGCACGCTGACCCCTCAGGTGGCGGCACCTCACAGCCCGGCCAACGCCGGCCCGGTGGACACCGTCGCAGGGCAGTCTGTCGACCAGGCCTACATAGGCGCCTGCACCGGCGCAAAACTGGAAGACCTTCAGATGGCAGCCTCTGTCTTGAAGGGTCAAAAAGTATCGGCGAAAACACGGCTCCTGATTGCCCCGGCCTCAACCAGAGCAACGGCACAGGCCGCAGCCGACGGCACTCTGGCGACCTTGACGGAAGCCGGCGCCATCATGATGCCGACGGGGTGTGGCGCCTGTGCGGGATATGGCGCAGGCGTCCTTGCGGAAAGCGAAATCTGCATCGCATCGACGGCCCGCAACTTCAAGGGCCGCATGGGTCATCCCACATCACAAGTTTATCTCGCCTCTCCTTACACGGTAGCGGCGTCGGCAATTGCCGGACAGATCGCAGACCCCCGCGACTACCTGGCAGCGAGCACATCATGAGCCTGTCACGACAGACTGGCAGTGCCTGGGTCTTTGGCGACGATATCGATACTGACGTTCTGGCGCCGGGCCTTTATATGAAAGGCTCCATCGAAGCGCTTGCGACCCATTGCCTGGAAACCGTCGACCCTTCATTCGCATCCGGCGTGCGGCCGGGAGATGTGATAATTGCAGGCCGGAACTTCGGCATCGGCTCGTCGCGCGAACAGGCAGCCCAGGTGCTCAAATCGCTCGGGATCGTCACTATTGCGGCAAAGTCCTTTGGCGGAATTTTTTACAGGAACGCCCTCAACTTTGGCCTCGCCGCCGTCATCAGCGATGACATAGGTCAAATCAAATCAGGCGAGCGTATTCTTGTCGACGCCGGCTCCGGCACCATAACGAACGAAACCGCCGGCACCCAACACACCTGCCGGCCGATACCGCCACACCTCATGGAGATGGTCACCGCCGGCGGCCTCGTCGCTCACCTGAAACAGACACTTCCACGAAAGACCGGGGGACACGTTTCTTGACGGAAAAACACTTGAAGGAAAGCCTGTCCGGTTCCGGCATTGTCGTCGCGCCCGGTATCTTCGATGCATTCGGCGCACGGCTTGTCGAACAGGAGGGGTTTTCAGCGGCCTATCTCTCCGGTGCCAGCATAGCCTACACCCGCTTCGGCGTGCCAGACATCGGCCTCGTCGACATGGGCGAAGTCGCGGCCACCCTGTCGGCAATTACCGACCGTGTATCGGTACCGATCGTGGTCGACGCCGATACCGGGTTCGGAAATGCCCTCAATGTTCAGCGTACGGTGCGGACTTTCGAGCGAGCCGGCGCGCAGGCGATCCAGCTCGAGGACCAGTCCTTGCCAAAGAGATGCGGTCACCTTGCGGGCAAATCGCTTGTTTCCGCCGACGACATGGTCGGCAAGATCAAGGCAGCCCTCGATGCCCGGCACGATCAAAGCACACTGATCATCGCGCGCACGGATGCCATTGCAGTGGAAGGTTTCGAGCAGGCCCTTGACCGTGCCGAACTCTATGTCGACGCCGGAGCAGACATTCTCTTCGTCGAAGCACCGTCTACCGAGGAGGAAATGAAAATTGTCACCAGGCGGTTCAGCGACCGGATTCCGCTTCTTGCCAACATGGTGGAAGGCGGTCGCACGCCCATGCACACGGCTCAGGAACTTGAGACCCTGGGTTACTCTCTCGTCATATTCCCTGGAGGTTTGGTCCGGGCCTTCGCGCACATGGCAAAGGCGTATTTCTCAAGTCTTCGCGAACATGGCGGTACCGGTCCCTTCCGGGATCGGATGCTCGACATAACGCAATTGAACGCGCTGCTCGGAACCGATGATTTTCTGGAACACGGCGCGCGGTATGACAACACAATCATGGGTGCAAGCGATGATTGATCCGGTCACGCTTGCGGTGCTGAAAGGTCGGCTTGAACAGATCGCCGACGAAATGGACGCCACCCTCTTTCGCAGCGCCTTCAATCCGATTATCGCAGAGGCCCACGACGCATCCCACGGCCTCTATGCGCCAGACACTGGAGAAACCCTGATCCAGGGAAAGTCCGGCCTGCCGATCTTTGTCGGTGCCATGTCCTTTGCCGTCCGAACGGTCATCGAAAAAGCTGGCCGCGACGGGGACATGACAGACGGTGACGTCTACATATTCAACGATCCTTACGATGGCGGCACGCACCTTTCGGACTTCAAGCTGGTCAGGCCGTTTTATCGTAACGGCAAACTGTTCTGCTTTCTGGCGTCCGTCGGACACTGGCACGATGTCGGAGGCAATGTGCCCGGCAACTACAACCCGGTGGCGACGGAGAGTTTCCAGGAGGGCATGCTGATCCCGCCGGTAAAACTCTTCGAGCAAGGACGGTATCGTCAGGACATTGTCGACATTCTGCAGGCCAACTCAAGGCAACCTGGATCCTTGTACGGCGACCTCAATGGCCAGATCAACGCGCTTGATCTTGGCATTCAACGCTTGTCCGGTTTGCTGGACGAGTATGGCGACGACACCGTGACGCAGGCTCTGCGAGAACTTCGCGACCGCGCCGCCCAGTTGATCCGCGCCAGCATCGCCGAGCTTCCCAATGGCACTTATGCCTGCGACGACTGGCTCGACAATGACGGCATCGTCGACGAACCACTCAAGATCGCCCTCGATCTCACGATCAGGGACGACACCATGACACTCGATTTCTCGCGTTCGTCACCCGCGTGCGCCGGACCTGTGAACATTTCCCGTTCAACGGCGATCGCGTCGGTTTATGTCGCCATGAAACACGTCTTCACCGATGTGCCGGCCAATGCAGGCGTGCTCGATCCCGTTGAAATCATCATCTCCGAGGACACGCTGCTCTCGGTCCACGCTCCCAAACCTGTGGGCGGATATACCGAAACCATCCTGCGCATCATCGATGTATTCTTCGGGGCAATGGCAAAGGCAGCACCCGAACGATCCAATGGCTGCGCCTACGGCACCATCAACGCACTCTCGCTGGCCGGTTACCGCCGCGACGGAAGACGCTGGGTCATGTTCAGCTTTTTTGGCGGCGGCCATGGCGGGCACCCTGAAGGCGACGGTCTCAATCACGGCAATGCACCGATTTCGACGGCCACCATTCCGCCTGCAGAAATTCTTGAAGCGGCCTATCCCGTCTTCTTCACTCAGTGGGCCCTGCGCCCCGACAGTGGCGGGCCCGGACGCCATCGCGGCGGACTCGGCGCGGTTTACGAAATAGAACTGCTGGAGGAAAATGCGGATGTATTCCTGTTCGGCGAGCGGGGCCGGTTTGCCCCACCCGGCATCATTGGCGGCAGCTCAGCGGCCATGACGCAATTCACCTATGAACAAAATGACGGCATCCATTCGCCGCCTTTCGTTTCGAAGATGGTCGGCCTCAAGATCAACAAGGGACAGCATATCCGGCTCGAAACCCCTGGTGGCGGGGGCTACGGGGTTGCCGGTGAACGCGATGTGCCATCGGTCGCCGAAGACGTCCGACTGGGGTACGTCAGCATTGACCAGGCACGCGAACACTATCTTGTATCCGTTTCCGACGACGGCGTCGTCGATGAAGAGGAAACAATCAGCCTCAGGAAGGCCGCCGCGCGATGACCGCCCCTTCCCGCTACGTTGTCGGCGTCGATGTCGGCGGTACATTCACGGATGTTTTTGTTCTCGACGAGAAAAACGGCGAATGCCGCGTCGCCAAAGTCCCCTCTACGCGACCTGATCAATCGAAGGGGTTCATCGACGGTATCCGGTCGGGCGCCGAAGACTTCACCCGGATTTCAACGGTGGTACATGGCACTACTGTTGGCACAAACGCCCTGCTTGAGCGCAAAGGCGCGCGGGCGGGCATCATCACGACCAGGGGCTTCCGTGACACTCTGGAAATGCGCCGGCGCGACCGTCCCCGAACGTGGGGCTTGTGGGGCCAGTTCGACCCGGTCGTGCCCCGCGACCTGAGGCTCGAGGTCGGCGAGCGAACCTTGGCCGACGGCACGGTTCACGAAACTGTCGACCCGGCGGAAGTCAAGGCCGCCGCTCGCAGACTCATCGATGCCGGCGTCGAGGCTTTGGCGATCGTGTTCATCAATGCCTATGCCAACCCGGCCAACGAACAGGCAGCCCTTGAGGCAGCATGCGACGTCTGGCCGAATGATTACGTCAACGCCTCGTCAGACATTCTCCCCGAAATCCGGGAATTCGAACGGACATCCACGACAACTCTCAACGCTTATCTGCAGCCCACACTCGGTCAATATCTGGAACGGCTTGAATCCGCCCTCCGTGAGGATGGGTTTACCGGTGATGTCCTGATCGTGCAATCCAACGGCGGTGTCATGACCGTGGACACCGCGCGCAGCCTGCCGGTCAGGACAGCCCTTTCCGGCCCGGCTGCCGGTGTCATTGCGAGTGCCCACATCGCGAAATCAGCCGGTTATCCCAACGTCATCACCTGCGACATGGGCGGCACCAGTTTCGACGTCTCACTGGTAGCCGATGGCCAGAGCACCCTGGCAGCCCAGACGGCCGTCGACTTCGGCATGGTCATTCGTACACCGATGATCGAAATAACAACCATTGGTGCCGGCGGCGGTTCCATCGCCTGGGTCGATCGCGGCGGATTGCTCCAGATCGGGCCCCGATCGGCAGGTTCCGATCCCGGACCGGTTTGTTATGGCCAGGGCAATGAAGAACCGACCGTCACCGATGCCAACCTGGTGCTGGGACGGATCAACGCCAATCGGCCCATCGGCGGCAAGCTTGACCGCCTGGACGTTGAAGCCGCGAGTTGTGCCATCGAACAACACATTGCCGCACCGCTTGGTCTTGAAATCCTGCCTGCAGCGGAGGCGATCATCCGCGTGGCAAACTCCAAGATGGCCGGCGCAATCCGCCTCGTGTCCATAGAACGCGGCCACAACCCGAAGGACTTTGCGGCCATGCCCTTTGGCGGTGGCGGGGCCCTTCACGCCGGCGCCCTGATCAAGGATGTCGGTCTGAAGAATGCCCTGGTTCCAAGATACCCCGGCATCACCAGCGCGCTCGGGTGCACCATTGCGGACATGCGCCACGATTACGTCCAGACGGTGAACGGCGTGCTCGGGGCCCTTGACCTTGACCACCTTGCAAGCCGGATGTCATCGCTCTCCGCAGACGGCCTCAGAATTCTGGATCAGGCGGAAGTGGCCTTCGACAAAGTCGAAGCCGTGTTCGGTTTCGACATGTCTTATATGGGTCAGACACACACAGTAGACGTACATCTGCCGGAGAACCAGGCGGAACGGGAACCGGAAAATGGGTTGCATCTCACGCAAAACCTGATCCGCGAGGCATTCGAGGCCCGGTATCGGGAAACCTATGGCAAGCCGCTGGAAGGCATCGACATCCGTATCCTGAACCTGAAAGTCTCCGTGATCGGCCACCGCCCGAAGCTCGACCTGTCAATTCTGGCGCCTGACACCGACGGTTCCGTTGAAGATTGCCTGACCGGAAGACGGTCGGTGTGGATCGACAACGCCTGGCATGAAACACGCATCTACGAAAGACTGTCACTTCCGGTCGGTGCGCTAATCGATGGCCCTGCCCTGTTCGAGCAGCCTGACACCACGATATTCCTGGAACCCGATCTCACCGGCACCGTCGACAGTTTCGGCAACCTCGTAATCTCCCGCAAGAGCGATCGGACGGCATGATGGAATTTGACAGCGCAAAAACAGGCTTCGTGATCGTCGACATGCAGAATGATTTCCTGCACCCGGACGGCGCCTATGGCCGGGCCGGTCAGAAATCGAACGACATTGCGGCTCTGGTTCCAAAACACAAATCAGTCGCCGACGCGATCCGCCGCGCGGGCGGATGGGTGGTATCGACTCATTTCACCCTGGTGCCGGGCAAGGATGGCGAGCCGTTCATTTCGGATCATCTCCGCAAGCTGAGGCCCTTTCTGTCCAAGGGCGACTTTGTTCCCGGTGGCTGGGGACAGGCGCTTGTCGATGAACTGCAGCCAGCCAATCTCACAGTAGAAAAGGTGGCGTTTTCCGCCTTCTACATGAGCCGGCTGGAATGGGTGCTGAAGCGCGCCGGCCTTGAAACCCTGATCTTCGGCGGCATCGTCACAAACGGCGGCGTTGCCTCGACCGTGCGCGATGCGCACGTGCGGGATTTCCAGTGCATTGTACTTGAAGACGGCTGTGCAGCCTTCAGCCGGCAAGCCCATGACGCAAGCATCGGCTCGCTCGCCACGATTTCAACCGTCATGAATTGTGAGACCATCGTGGACACTCTCACCCGTTCGGCATGACGGTTCTTCCGACAAACGGCAGATCCTTTGAAGCGGCAGCCCCTATCATCGTAATCGGTGCTGGCGCCTGCGGTCTCGTCGCGGCACTGACAGCGGCCGACGCCGGTGTTGAGGCGATTGTGCTGGAACGCGATCCTCTGCCACAAGGATCGACCGCCCTTTCGTCAGGTATGATCCCCGCGTGTTGCACCAGCCTGCAGGCACAGGCGAGCGTACCGGACTCCGTCGGATCCATGTCGCAGGACATCCTGGCCAAGGCGCATTCCCAAACGGACGCCGACATGGTCGACCTGGTTTGCCGGGAGTCGGGACCGGCCGTCGACTGGTTGATCCATAACCACGACGTGCCCCTGACACTGGTTCAGGGGTTCCTGTATCCTGGACACAGCTTTCCTCGCATGCATGCACCAGAGTCACGGACCGGGGCTGACCTGATCGGCAGCCTGACCCGGGCAGCAGCTGCCGCCAACGTCACAGTGCTCACCGATGCGCACGTGACCGGCCTGTTCACAGGCCCAGAAGGCAGGATCGATGGACTTGTCTATCGGCGTCCCGACGGTGGCGAAAGCACGATCGGTTGCGGCCAGATGATCCTCGCCTGCAACGGCTTTGGCGGTAACCCCGATCTGGTTCGACGTTACATTCCCGACATGGCGGACGCCGGGTATTTCGGACACTCCGGCAACCAGGGAGATGCGTTGGCCTGGGGAACGGCCCTGGGAGCGGCAACTGCCGATCTGGGTGCCTTCCAGGGTCACGGATCGGTCGCGCATCCCCATGGCATTCTGATCAGCTGGGCGTTGATGATGGAAGGTGGTATTCAGATCAACATCGACGGCGAGCGCTTTTCCAGCGAACATGACGGTTATTCGGAACAGGGCCGTCGCGTGGCGGCTCAACCGGATGGGCTGGCCTGGGTCATCTTCGACGATCGCCTGGCGGAACTTGGGAGAGGCTTTGAAGATTTCAGGGAGGCCGAAAAGGCCGGTGCCGTGCGACACGCAAAGGATATCTCGGAACTGGCCAAAGTGTGCGACGTGCCTGTCGAGCCCCTCGCCACGACCTTGGGATCCGTTGAGGCACTGGCAAACGGCGAAGGCAAGGACCGTTTCGGTCGGGACTTCACCAATACACCGCCGCTGAGGCCGCCGTACAATGCCATCAAGGTTGCAGGTTATCTGTTTCACACTCAAGGCGGACTGGTCGTGGACTGTCAGGCCCGCGTCCTGCGCGACGACGGAACCAACTTCCCCAACCTTTATGCAGGCGGCGGTGCAGCCCGGGGCATCTCCGGGCCGTCGGACTGGGGCTACCTTTCCGGCAATGGTCTCCTGACAGCCGTTACTCTAGGCCGGATCGCCGGGCGAAGTGCGGCACGAAACGCCAAACACAAGACGTAAGCATTGGCCTTACAGACCCGGTTCAGGCAAAATGGCATCCCAGAAAACCGGTTGCCCAAATTTTCGGAGAGATAGCTCATGCTCGACACAACCAACCCTTACGTCCGGCTGGACGCCGCCGACAATGTGGTGACCGCAATCCGGAAACTGCAACCGGGCGAGAGTGTGGAAAGCGCGGTCGCACAAGGTGAAGTCCCCACAGGGCACAAGATTTCCGTGCGCGACATCGCCGCCGGCGAACCGGTGTTGAAATACGCCCAGCTCATCGGTTATGCCGCACAGGACATACCCGCGGGCACCCATGTTCACGTTCACAATCTTGAGTTTCGCAACACCGATCAAACCTACGACTTTTGTGTCGACCGCCGCGACATCGACGTGCTGCCGGACGATCAGCAGGCAACATTCGAAGGCTTCAGACGAGAAGGTGGCAAAGTCGGCACCCGCAATTACATCGGCGTCCTGACCAGCGTCAACTGTTCCGCAACCGCCGCTCGTTTTATCGCCCAGGCCTTCACACCCGAGATCATGGCGCAGTACCCAAACGTCGATGGCGTCGTTGCCTTCGTTCACGGTACCGGTTGCGGCATGGCGGACAATGGCGACGGATTCGCCAACCTGCAACGGGTCCTGTGGGGCTATGCCCGCCACCCCAACATTGCAGGCGTCCTGCTCGTCGGCCTGGGATGCGAGGTCAACCAGATCGATTTCCTGCTCGATGCCTACGGGCTCAAACAAGGCCCGCTATTCAGGACCATGAACATCCAGACCACAGGGGGCTTGAGAAAGACCGTCGACACCGGCGTCGCGATGATCCGGGAGATGCTGCCCACGGCCAACCGGACGGCGCGCGAGACCTGTTCCGCATCCGAACTCATGGTCGCCCTTCAATGCGGAGGTTCCGACGCCTGGTCAGGGATCACGGCAAACCCTGCGCTGGGTTTTGCCGCGGACCTGCTTGTGGCCAATGGCGGTACCGGCGTCCTGGGCGAAACACCGGAAGTCTATGGTGCCGAGCATCTGCTGACCAGGCGTGCTGTCGACGAGGCGACCGGGCAGAAGCTGATCGAGCGCATCGAATGGTGGGAGGATTACACGGCCCGCAATTTCGGATCCATGGACAACAACCCGTCACCCGGCAACAAGCGTGGCGGCCTGACGACCATCCTGGAAAAATCCCTCGGCGCCGTGGCCAAGGGCGGCACATCGACACTGAATGGTGTTTTTCGCTACGGTGAACCGGTTGACCGCAAAGGCTTCGTTTTCATGGACACGCCCGGGTACGACCCGGCGTCGGTCACAGGCCAGGTCGCGGGCGGATGCAACGTGGTCTGCTTCACCACCGGGCGCGGGTCGGCCTACGGCTGCAAACCGTCACCGTCGATAAAGATTGCCACGAACTCGGACATCTATGCCCGCATGCCCGAAGACATGGACATCAACGCCGGCCGGATCGTCACCGACAACGCAACAGTCGAAGATGTCGGTCGTGAAATATTCCGGCACATCCTCGATGTCGCCTCCGGACGCCCGTCATTATCGGAAGCGCAAGGCCTGGGCGACAACGAGTTCGTGCCTTGGCAGATCGGTGCCACCATGTGATTCACAGTCCTGGAGACTGTTGGTCATTGCGACGTTCACGCCAATGATTGAGAGCCAGGAGAAGCACTGCCGTCGCCAACATGAGCATGCGCTCATGATAGCGAGCAGATCCAGTGGAAGTCAGCGCAAACGCGATGTCGTTGGCAAACACAGCGGTACAAAGTATCAGGACCTGGCGTCGCAACTGTCCTCCCCCGAACACAAGAACAACAAGTATCACTGGAATGGATAATGCAAGTGTCACGGATTTGATCACAAAATGGCCGAAGCATAACGGTGTCTCGAAGAAAAAGCCCTGACGAGCAAGTGTATTTGGGTCCTTTGTGTTCAGGTAACCGATCCAGCGAGCATTCTCGGGTTTCGTTTCCACAAATCCATACCCGGAAGGAAAACATCTCTCGTTCCAGAACATGCCAAAATAGTCTGCCAGAGACGCAACAAAATAGTCCATCGGATGGTTTCTAACGACGAACCACCCTAGTTTTAGTCCTGCCGAGTTCAGTTCTTTCCAGGTCAACCCGGGCACATGTTTCTGAGACCCATAGCCTTTACTTTCCGTATCCCCCCTGTCTCCGGCTCCCTTTTTATCGTTAGAGACGACAACACCGGCCTGTCCATCACATTGCTCACACTCCGTCGTCGTTCGTGATTCATTTCCCAGAGGTTTTGGATCATTCCAGTTCATCAATCCGGCATCCCAGATGTACTGATCGTCTTTGTCGAACCCCTTCGCGCGCTGAGCGATAATTTTGTGCCTCAACTGGCAGATTCGCTCCTCTGAATGGGCGTCACAGAATTCATCAACAGTGGCGGGGACGTCATTCAAAACCTTTGAGGCAATCGTCCCGGTGCCCAGTTTTGGAGGAAACAGGTTGCCGCGGTAATACCGATCCAGGCCAGCTTCCAGTACTGCAGCGCAAAGCAGCATGCCACAAATATACGCTAAGGCCCGCAATCTGAGACTTGGCATAAACACCATTGTGAAAACCATTGTGGAAAATAACAGATAGTAATTCAGACCATGCCCAGTCGTCGCGATGACACAGATAAGAAATTCGACCCAGGAGAATCTGGCAAACAGGGTTATCAGCGATAGATACGCCAGAGAGATCCAGATATCCGGCATAATGGCGGACGTGAACATGGGAACGCCGGCCGCAATCATGGCGATGACCACAACCGGCAACCCGATACGCGGCAGCATGAGCGATGCGAACCGCGTCAGCACGACGCCAAACAACGTTGCATTGATGATCGTGTGTGACCACGGCCCGAATATCGGAATCAGAAGCTTTGAAAGTGCCGGAGGAACAAGTGTGCGGTAATTGCCTTCAAGCGGGTAGCCGCCGCTGTAGGCCGCAGAATCGGCATGGTAAAAAGGAAAACCGTTCACCAGTGCCGGCAGAAGAGCGACGAGAAACAGTGTGGCGAACCACACCCATGTCCTTTGCCCACCCCTCATCTGATGTCGAAATATGTCTGTGACAGCCAGCAAGCCGCGTCCTTAAATTCTGCTTTTGTTGTTCTCTCGCCCATCCAAGGCTGGGCGGGGTGATATTACAACGTGAACGCTGTCCGGGAAGGCCTATCGTTGTGTATGGATGTGAAATATTAGGCGATCCGTGAGGGCGCGGCCAATGACAGTTCGCCTCATACGGCAACGGCACCCCGTTGTTACACGGGATGCCGCTGATATCTTGTGTCCTGTACCTTACAGACAGCCGGCTCTCGCTATCTGTCCTTGAACTTCTTGATTTCGCCGCTGCGGATCCGGGCCATGTAGTGGTCCAGTTCCTTCTTGACCAGCGGTGACAGGATATAGAGGCCAAGGATGTTCGGTACGCAGATCAGGAACACGAGAGCGTCCGAAATATCCAGGATCGGTCCAAGCTGGACCATACACCCCAGGGCCACGAAGACACAGAACAGCAACTTGTAGATAGTCTGTCCCATGTCGCCTTCGCCGAACAGATAGGTCCAGCCTTTCAGTCCGTAGTACGACCATGAAATCATCGTCGAGAAGGCAAACAGCATACCGGCAAAAGCCAGCGGAATCGGGAACCAGGAAATCTGCGTTTCAAAGGCCGCCGACGTCATGGCGATCCCTGTGGCATCTCCGGCAAAACCCGGGCTGGCAACATTGGCCGTACCGATCACCATCGCCGTGATCGTGCAGATGACGATCGTGTCGATGAACGGTTCAAGCAGGGACACCATGCCCTCGGTGATCGGCTCGTTGGTCCGAACCGCGGAGTGCGCGATCGATGCCGAACCGATGCCGGCTTCGTTTGAGAACACCGCCCTCTGGAACCCGATGATCAGCGCACCCAACGCACCACCGGCAACGCCTTCGCCGGTAAACGCGCCGTCGAACACATTCGCGATTGCTTCCGGAATGGCAGCAGAGTTCATGAAGATGACGATCAGGGCGAAGAAACAATAGAAGACCGCCATGAATGGGACGATTTTTTCCGTAACCCTGGCGATCGACTTGATGCCGCCGACGATCACGGCAAAAACCACTGCCGCCATCACGATACCGACGAGCCAGCCAAGACCGTCGAACAGGCCGCCGGTGACATTGTTAAGCTGAACATAGGCCTGGTTGGACTGGAACATGTTGCCAATCCCGAGTGCCCCGATAAAGATACCGATGGCATAGAAAGTCCCCATGAACTTCCCGAAGCCTGCCATGCCACGCTCGGAAAACCCCTTGCGCAGGTAGTACATGGGTCCACCCGAAACCGAACCATCTGCGTTTTCATTTCGGTATTTCACGCCAAGCGTACACTCGACGAACTTGGTCGACATCCCTAAGAAACCGGCCATGATCAGCCAGAAGGTTGCCCCTGCCCCACCGACGGTGACAGCAACAGCCACCCCACCGATGTTACCGATTCCCACCGTGCCTGAAACCGCTGTGGCAAGCGCCTGGAAATGCGAGACTTCACCGGCATCGTTGGGGTCTGCATAGTCCCCTTTGACCAGTTGGATGGCGTGCTTGAAACCCCAGATGTTCACAAACCCCATCCGGAAGGTAAAGAATATTGCACCGATCACGAGCCACAGAACCACGACGGGCAACTGGGCGCCAAAAATTGGAATCTTGAAAAACACAAAAGCACCGATAGCTGATGCGATCGGCGCGGTGAGGGTGTTTATGGTTTCATCGAAACCGGCGGCAAAAGCAAGTTGCGGCATTGCAAGTAACACGACAGCCGCTATCAACAGTCTCTTCATGACGATTTCCCCTCGTCGTTATTTTAGGAATCCGTGGGTCCGGTGGTTGCCCTTATGGAACTACGGTCACGGGTACAGACGATATCTGGATCAGCGAGCCCGCGACGCTACCAAACAGAAGCGACCCCATCTTCGACTGACCTTTACGCCCAATGAAAATTTGCGATGCTTCGTTGTCTTCGGCAATCTTGGTCAGCGTTTCAGCCGGATGTCCGTGAAGCACAGTCGTCTTGCACGCCAACCCCGCCGATTTTACTACGGCTTCCGACGGTCCGAGGATTGCGTCTTTCGCCCGCTCCAGTTCTTCTTCCCGGCGCTTGTGCCGCTCGGCAAGTTCATCGGGCGTGTGAAAAGAAAACGGCGACCACTCGATTACGTGAGCGAGCGTCAATTCCACTCCGGTCTGCTTCGCCAGATCGATCGCCACCTGCAGCGCCCGGTCGCTGCCCGGACTCCCATCTACAGCAACAATGAATGCTTTTGCCATCTTGTCACAACCTCCTCAATTTGTGATTCCCGGAAACGACACCGGTTCTTTTTCAACGCCACCCACAATAGAATCTGAACACTGATTCCGATCGTCGCAGATTAGCATAGTATTTCAATTTGTGCCGGATCGATCAGCGAAGGAGAGATCGGGAAAGCGATGTTTCGGCAAATAGTGTTGCAAAAAAGACCGGCGGCAGGCCTCTTAAGGTCGGCCAATGTCGCGAGCATTAAGCTCTCGGCAATCTGCATGGAGATTCAAGGTTCGGAATTTGTGATACAATTACAACGACTTATTTCGAAATCACAACATGGGCGTCGCCGCGGTCGCGAATTCCTGGCAGAAGTTCTACACCGAGGCCCGCGCCCTCTGGTGGATAAATGAAGCCGTCTTTCATGGCTGGCCCTTTTGTCGCCACTTCCGTGTGCCAGCCGGTATAGAAAGAGCGGACGCTTTCCTGAATAAGTGCATTCGGTGCATTGATGGACAGGTGTACGGAAGCTGCATAGACCACAGGACCCGTACAGTCGTGAGGTGCCACGGGAAGGTGCCAGGCTTCCGCCATCCCGGCAATCGCCTTGGCCTCACTCAGGCCTCCGACCCAACCGATATCCAGCATGATGATGTCGGCGGCCTGGGCCTCCATCAGGGCACGAAACTGCTGCCGTGTGGCCAGTGTTTCACTTGACGTGACCGGGATCGGAGTCTGACGGCGGAAGTCGGCCAAAGAGTTCAGCCCACTTGCCGGAATCGGATCTTCGATCCACATCAAATCGTATTTCTCCATCGCCCTGGCGATTTTCAGGGCAACCGGCAGTGACCACAATGAGTGGCACTCGAGCATGACCGCCATCCGGTCGCCTACCGCGGCGCGTATCTTCTCGAACGGTTCACAGCCCTCCTTGAGTTCCGCGTCGGTAAGCGCAAACCCTTCACTGGCCTCCGCATAGCGATCGAATGGCCAGATCTTCATGGCAGTGATGCCTTGGTCAAGCAGGCTTTCGGCAAGCTTCCCGGCATCATCGAAGAAGGCGTCGAGATCTTCATACGGTCCGCCAGGGTCGCCTGACAGGCCCCAGTTTGAGGAATCCTGCCCCCGGCTGCCGCGCACATATTTGTACCCGGCACAGGTATTGTAGGTCCGGATCTTGTCGCGGGACTGCCCGCCCAGCAGTTGCCAGACCGGTTGCGACGTGCGTTTCCCCCACAAGTCCCACAACGCGATGTCGATGGCGGAATTCCCCCGGACTTCGGCACCCGGCGCCTGGTATCCCACATAGGGTCGCAGCTTTCGGCGAATCGGGTCGATCTGACCCGCCTCCTCGCCGAGAATCCTCTGGGCGGCTGTTTCGTGGATATAGGCCTCGACGGTCGCAGCACCGAAGAACGTTTCCCCCAACCCAGTGAGGCCATCATCGGAAACAATCTGCACCCATAGTACGTTGGGAAACTCATCCAGTCGGATTGTCTCAATCGACGTGATCTTCGGCATCTTCCCTATCCCGATGTAGCTGCATTCACACTTCAGGCGACAGGTTCAGCCCGGCGCGTATTGTTCATCGCTTACCGGTTCCAGCCATTCGATATGCACACCGTCAAGCGCCTCCTGGAAGGCAAGATGAACCATCATGTGATCCGGTGCCGCACCGTGCCAGTGCTTTTCTCCGGGCGGAATCCAGACAGTGTCGCCTGGATGAATGGATCGTATCGGCTCGCCCCATGTCTGCACCCGGCCGACACCGGAGATCACATTGAGTGTTTGCCCCAGGGGGTGGGTATGCCAGTTGGTCCTGGCGCCAGGTTCAAAACTGACACGAACGCCCCGAATGCGGGCTGGATCTGGCGCTTCAATGATAGGGTCCTGCCAGACTGTCCCGGTGAAATAGTCCGCGCTCGCCTGACGTGTGGGCCGGTCCTTTGCTGGAAGTATGTCCATCTGTCTATCCTTTCAGTTGATTCAAATCTACGGTGCAGGCGTATCCCTCAGGCGTCCGCCATGATCATGTCTGCAGCTTTTTCACCGATCATCACGATCGCCGCGTTGGAATTGCCGGAAACGAGGCGCGGCATGACCGACCCGTCGACCACTCTGAGGCCGTCGACACCGATTACCTTGAGCCTGTCGGAAACCACGGCCATCGCATCCCTACCCATGGCACACGTGCAGGATGGGTGATAGATCGTCGATGCCGTCCGCCGGCAATAGCCTAGCCAGTCCTCGTCGCTGTCGACTTCCGGGCCCGGTTCTATTTCCCGGGAAAGGTATGCCTCCATAGCGGGTCCGTTCAGAATCTTGCGAAGGATCTTGAGCCCTTCAACATTGGTTTGCCGGTCGGTTTCCGTGGAAAGATAATTTGCCTGTATGGCCGGCGCGGCAAACGGATCGGCTTCCCGGATGTGAATCGAGCCCCGAGACTCCGGCCGCAACTGGCACACGGAAGCCATGAAGCCTGAATGGGAATGGAGAGCCTGGCCCATCTTATCCGTACTGAACACCAGGAAGTGGACTTCCACGTCTGGCGTTTCGAGGTCTTCGCGCGTTCTAAAAAACGACGCCGCATATCCCGCACTGACCGTCAGCGGCCCCTTGCGCTGGAGTGCGTAACGAACCCCGATTCCGATTCGCCTGAAAAGGTTCCTGTACTGATCGTTGAGCGTCACCGGCTGGGCGCACTCCAGGACCATTCGTGCCTGCAGATGATCCTGCAGGTTCTCCCCGACACCGGGCAGATGATGCAGGACCGGAATTCCGCATGACTTCAGCCGTTCCCCATCGCCAATACCCGAGAGCTCGAGGAGTTGCGGTGAGTTGATTGCACCACCGCACAGGATGACTTCCCGTGCAGCCTCAGCGCGTTTGAGCGTTCCGTTCTGTCGGTATTCGATGCCACTGGCAACATTGCCGGAAAACAACACGCGCGTCGCGTGCGCTTTCGTTTCGATCCTGAGGTTCTTGCGGGATCTGGCCGGGTTGAGATATCCGACTGCCGTGCTGCAGCGGCGCCCGTTACGCGACGTGGTCTGAAAGTATCCCATGCCTTCCTGGGTCGCACCGTTGAAATCATCGTTGCGGGGAATGCCAGCTTCGACACCGGCCTCGATAAAGGCATCGCAAAGGGGGTGCGGTTCGCGCTGGTCGGAAACGCTCAACGGCCCGCCGGCCCCGTGAAACTCATCCGCACCGCGTTGCTGGTTTTCCGCCCGCCGGAAATAGGGCAGCACATCGTCGAACGACCAGCCCTGATTGCCAAGCTGGCGCCAGGTATCGAAATCCTGTTTCTGTCCCCGGATATAGATCAATCCATTGATTGAACTGGACCCGCCCAGCACCTTGCCCCGCGGCTGAAAAATCCGCCGGTCGTTGAGCTCCGGCTCTGGCTCGGTCTCGTACATCCAGTTGACGTTTCGATTGGTGAATAGTTTCGCATAACCCAGCGGCACATGGATCCAGGGGTTGATGTCGCGCCCGCCCGCCTCGAGCAACAACACCTTGTACTCGCCCGTCGCCGTCAGCCGGTTGGCCAGCACACAGCCAGCCGAACCGGCACCGACGATGATATAGTCGTATAACCCGGTTGAAGGGACTTCACTGGTCTCGCTGGTCACTCGGCCCACCCTGTCACGCCCCTTTCAAAGCACCGGACTCAAACATGCCGTCTATTTCTGCGTCGGAAAACCCGAGACCCAACAGGACCTCCCTGGAGTGCTCGCCAAATCCCGGGGCCGGGCGCACCACACCGCCTGGTGTTGAATGGAATTTCACCGGCAGGCCGATGGTCTTCACAGTTCCCGCCACCGGGTGCTCGGTCTGGGTGACCATTTCACGCGCCAGCGTCTGTGGATGATTGTGCATTTCGTCGACGGACAGGACCGGACCAACCGGCACACCCGCCTGATCGAACAAATCGATCCACACAGCCGTTGTCTTGTCCCTGAAATAGCCGTTGAGTTCCTGCTCAAGCGCCAGGCGATTGCTGATCCGGCCGTGATTGCTTGAAAACCGCGGATCGTCGTTGAGGGCCTCGGCTCCGAGAACAGTCAATGTCCGTTCCCAGTTGGTTTGGTTGGCTGCCCCCAGGTTCAGCCAGCCGTCGGCGGTCTCGAATGCCTGATAGGGCGCATTGAGCGGATGTGCGGACCCCATTGGACCGGGAGCCTCTCCGGTCGCGAAACAGATGGCCGACTGCCAGTAGGTGTGGGTAATGCCTGCCTCGAACAGGGACGTGTCGACCCGCTGGCCCTCCCCGGTCTTGAGCTTGTGGGCGTACGCCGCCGCACAGCCCATGGCCCCCAGTATACCTGCCGTGATGTCCGACACCGGCGCGCCGACCTTGACCGGCGGGCGACCTTCAGCCTCCCCGGTGATCGACATCAGGCCCGACATGCCCTGGGCTATGAGATCAAACCCACCCCGGTCGGCGTAAGGCCCGGTGCGGCCATATCCGGAAATCTCGCAATAGATCAAACCGGGATTGATCTCCTTCAACCGGTCGTAACCAAGCCCGAGCTTGTCCATCGTGTCGCGCCTGTAATTCTCGATCAGGCAGTCTGCCCCTTCAACGAGCTTCAAGAGCACCGCCTGGCCTTCGTCAGTCTTGAGGTCAAGGGCGATGCCGCGCTTGTTGCGGTTCATCATCATGAAGGCGGCGGATTCGCCGTTGATATCCGGCGGCAGGAACCGTCTGGTGTCGTCGCCACCGGAAGCCTTTTCGACCTTGACGACATCGGCGCCCATATCCGCCAGCATGAGACCGCACACCGGACCGGCCATGATGTGGGCCAGTTCAATCACCCGCATGCCCTTGAGCGGACCCTGAGGTTCGACCGCTGCCTCCGCGGTGTTCATCGGCCTTTCCAGTCCGGTTTGCGCTTGCCCAGAAACGCCTCCAGGCCTTCGCGGAAATCCTCGCTCATGTAGCACATGGTAATGAGGTCTTCGTCCTGGCTGTCGGTCTGGCGCAGCCGGAGCCGCCGGAGCGCCTCCTTTGTCGCTTTGAGGGTCAACGGCGCATAGCCCGCGATCTGACGGGCGAGTTCGTTCGCCCGGACCATAAGCCGGTCTTCATCGTCGAGAACCTCTGCAGCAAGCCCCGTCGCCAGCGCCTCTTCCGCGCCGACCAAACGGGCGGTAAAAATCAACTCCCGCGTCCGACCGGCACCGATCAGCGCCACCAGTCGGGAAAGGCTGGCATTGGAAAGACAATTGCCGAGCGTCCGCGCGATCGGGAACCCGAACTTGAGATCCCTCGTTACCAGCCGCAGATCGCAGGCCGCCGCAATCGCCCCGCCACCGCCGGTACACGCACCGCAGATCGCAGCGATCGTCGGCACCGCACAGGACTCCACAGCCGTCAGCACAGCGTCGATGCGGGCCTCGTAAGCCAGGGCATCTTCCGGTGCCTCGAACGCCCGGAACTTCGAGATGTCCGTGCCCGCGGCAAAGGCCTTGCCACCCGCCCCGGTAACAATGAGCGCTTTCAGGTCCGGGGTATCGCCTGCAGTCTCGCAGATTTCCTTGAGCCGGTCGTACATCTCAAACGTCAGGGCATTGCGCGCATCCGGACGGTTGAACGTGACGATCCCGATGCCGTCTGATTGTTCGAACAACATGTCGGAAGTCTCGTCTCTCACGCCGGCCACAACCGTCTGCTCGTTCATCCAAACCTCTCCCAAACAACCTGCCACAAGGCAACACATCGCAAAGACGGTTTAGAGCACGGCGGCGTTGCTCCGGGCAAGCCGGGATGACGTCATCCAATTCCCGAGTTTGACGCGGACCCGGTCGGCCTCCTGGATATCGCCCGAGCGGTACCGGCCCAGCATGTGACGGGCCGTATAATAGGCGACTACCTTGTGGTAGAGAGTCAAATCCACGTCGAGTGCCCGGGCGTAAGCCTGATGTGCTTCATCTGGTTCCGGCAGATCGATCGTTTCGCCTTCCCGTCCGAGCTTCGACTGCACCTGCGCCCGCACAATGTCGTAGAACGGCAGCCCGTGCCGGCGGGCAAACGCCCAGTCCATGGCCTGCACCACGCCCTGTTTGCGCAGGATCATGTTTCCGGCATGCAGATCGCCATGCACCCACATGGCGGGCAGCGGCGTTGCATCATCGAGCAGTGTGCACAATCCATCGATCAGGGCAGTCGTCTCTTCATCGGGGTTTTCGATCCGGCCGAGACGCTCCTTCAGCGCCTTGGCACGGCGTTGCAAAGTCGTGGTCTCGCCCTTTTGGGCCAGACGCAGCAGAAACGGCAGGTGCAGCGGCTGCAGCAGTTTGCCCGCCGACTCGCCACTGAGCGCCTGTTCCACAAGAATGCCCCGGTCCTCATCGAACAGGATCGGTCGGGGCCCCGCGCCTGGCATCTCTCGTTGCAGGAGATCAAGGGTCTCCGCTTCCTTGTCGATATAAGTGCGCGCTTCGTCCGACATGGGAAACTTGGCGACCATGGCAGCAATCCCGGTCTCGCGCTGGATCAGGCCCGCCACCACCTTTTGCCATGGGTTGAGCGCCCCGGCGTAGCCAACCAGAACAGGCGGGATTGAACTATGCCAACCAAGGCTTTCCCAATGAGCGCGTGGCGGCGGCGGCATGCGCAGAAGAAAAGTACCGGCATACTCGTTGAGCCGTCCTGCAGCATAGGCCTGCGCAAGCTCGTGCCACCAAGAACTGGTGGTTGCCGGATACCATTTTTCAAGAAACGGAAGCCCGTAAGCCTTGCGCGCCGGCATCACCCAGACCGGGCCTTCAGATCCGTCTACGCCATCACCGGTCAAGGCCCAGTAATAGTCCAAGCCGTCGCCAAGGCTGCCGTGAGCCACTTGCTCGAGTCCCGGAAAGGCCGTGTTGCATAAGCTTTCCAGCACGCCTCTGTTAAGACACACAATTTTCACGCGACTCTGCCTCTTTGTCGTCACAGTAGATATCCTGCGGATGCCGCAGGATATCTACTGGCTGGAACACGACAACAGGACTAAATCAGACATTTACACAAGTAAAGAAGGGGGAACCTTCGAGGAGGATCGTCTCAAATCCAGCGTTCTCGTCGCAACGCCCGGTAAACGCCGGCGCCGCAGCTGTCTGCGCAGGCGTTCTGCGCGGCACCGAAGAGGCAGCATCAAAAGCCGTCTGGGCCACATTCTCGAACGGATCGTCCTTGCGGTGACGATCCCTCAGGGTAAGCGACTCGCCGAAATAGAACCGAAAACCTGCCAGCACACGCACATAATCGTTGTCGCCCACAAGGCCGTCAGCAAAAAGGCTCATGCCGGGAACACCGACAAAGCCCGGCCTGTACTCCGCGCCGAAGCGCACGCTGGCGTCCTGCTGTTCGCTGTACTCACCGCCTGCCCGCAGCATGAAATCGTCCGTTGCATACCACATCACGTCGGCCTTGCCCCGGAAACCGTCCTTAAGGCCCTTGCCGAACAGGCTGCCAACTGCCGCCGCAATCGTGAACTGGTCGATATAAAGTTCGCCCTCTGCGCCCACATAGGTCGCGTCTGGATCCCGCCCGTTGGCACGCCCACGCGACGCGTAGCTGCCGGTCAGGCCGAGCAGGCCCACATTTGGATCGCGCCAGAACAGATGTGCCCCGACACCACCGGCGAACTGGTCCACATCGGCAAGCCCCACGAGACCGTCGACCTGGAAACCGAACTGCTGGCCCAAAGGCACGGTGAACGAACCGGTAAGCAGGCTCAGGCCGTCTGAGTCCTGGCCGTCCACGTCCTGATAGCCGCCGACAATGGCCAGTTTTCCGTTGGGACCGGAAACGGCGGGATACATATTGCCCATGCTGTCATGGGGCGCCAGATCCGCCGCCGATGCCGCACCGATAGCGCCAAAGGTCAGAAGACTGCCCAGGGCCGGAAACAGGCCGTAGCGCCGGAACCACGGCAGGAACGACGCCGAACCGCCCAAATGTGAGGCTTCATCGACCGGCACAACCGGAATGCCCGGCATCTCGAAGCCCAAACGCACCACCGGCAGAAAAGCGTCCGCATCGGGGAAGGCCTTGTGCAGGCAATCCTGCACAATGTCCTCAACCCGCGCCAGGTCATGTGTCTTCAGTTTGCCATCTGTTACGAAGCCGCCATCGTCGAGCACCACGTAAACCGTGCGCCAGTCACCATTCCAGTGGATGCCGGCAATAGTCTGCTCGGTCGCTTCACGAAGCATGTCGGCAAAAGCAACGAGACCCGCCATGCGTGCGTAAACCCCGGTCGGGTCCGCCACGATGGTTTCATGGGAGAATGGCTTGGCCCAGGCTTCGAGGCTCGACGGCGTCATCATCCGGCTTGGCTTGTGGCTCTTGACCCGCACCCGCGCATTCTGGTCGATCTGACCGATGCTGTCGGCAAGCTTGCGACGCAGTCCTTTCTGCGCAAACTCCCGCATCACATGTGCCGTGACGATCGTCCGGCCGCCCCGGTCCTCGTCTGCGGCCACGAGAAATGCCTGCGGCACGACTTCCGCAACCCGTTTGGCCACGTCGTTCCGGTTCTTGAAACCATGAGTTTGATTAGTCATCTGAAGGCTCCCCAGCCTAGTCGAGCGAATCGACTCGTTAGTTTCTTGTTAACACTTGGATTCAATCTGGCAGAAACTGCGCCGATGTAAAATCACAAACCCCTGCTGCATCACGATTTTTTCAACTTGTGGTATAATTGCAACATTTGATGCCGGGACATATCCGACCCCGAATCTGTCCCTTGGAAATGACGTCATATGCGGGGCACAAGCCATGCGTCAGGCACAGTCTCCCCATGCAAATTCGGGCATTGCCTATGGCGGAACCGAACTCTACGATCCAAAATCAACCACAACCTGGCTCCCACCAATGTCCACCCTGTCCCCCGCCATACCGTTCCGCGAGAATGCCACGCGCGGGATCGTCTGGATGCTGGCGACCATGTTCTGGTTCGTGACCCTCGACGCCCTCGCCAAATACGCGCTGCAAAGCTATCCCCTGATCGAGGTTCTCTGGGGGCGGTTCTTTTTCCACATGCTGTTTGTCACGCTGGCCATGGGCATGACCGTGCGCCAGCACATCAAGAGTGCCAACCTGCCGCTCCAGATGCTGCGCTCGGTCCTGATGTGTCTTACGACCATCCTGTTTTTCTCAGGCCTCCAGTCGACGCCGCTCGCAACCGCATCGACCATCATGTTCCTGTCGCCCATACTGGTAACCGTTCTGGCGATCCCGCTGCTGGGCGAGCAGGTTGGACCACGCCGCTGGGCCGGCGTCGTTGTCGGCTTCATCGGCGCCATGATCGTGGTCAGGCCCGATGTCAGCGGCCTGTCTCTGGGGTCGCTTAGCCTGCTTTCGGCCGCCTTCACCAATTCGCTTTACCAGATCATGACGCGCAAGGTGCGGTTGAACGACGATCCCATGACGACGTTGTTCTACACTGCCGTCGTCGGCGCCGTCGTCATGTCCGTGGCCGCCCCGTTCACCTGGGTGCAGCCCGCACTCAAGGACTGGGGTATACTGATGTGTCTGGGGATTGCCGGTGGCCTCGGTCACCTGTGCCTCATCAGGGCGTTCCGTTCGGCACCGGCATCCCTGGTTGCGCCGTTTGGGTATACGTCACTTCTGTGGGCCACCCTTTTCGGCTACGCCCTGTTCAGCGAACTCCCCGACCGCTGGACCCTGACGGGTGCTGCCCTGATCATCGGCAGTGGCTTGCTGATCTTCTATCGCGAACACAAGATCAGGCAGCAAGCCGCCGGATAGCTCCCGACGGTTCGCGAACGATTTTCCCGCGCTTTTAAAGCCCGACCAAAAGCCATAGTGTGCGTTTCATGGAGACCCGCACATGAGCGAAACACCGACACGCCTGCATCATCTGCTCGACCGATGGGCCGGCGAACAGCCGGACCGGCAGTTCTGCATCGATCATGACGGGCGTTCCCATTCTTTTGCTCAGGTCAGCAGTGCGGTCGATGACGCCGTCCGTGACCTGGGCGACCACGGTGTCCGCCCCGGCGACCGGGTGATGATCGTTGCAGAAAACTCGCTCGCCCTTTTTGCCTTCATCCTGGCGTGCTCACGCCTCGATGCCTGGGCCCTGCTCGTCAACGCCCGGATCACGCTCAACGAGATCAAGCGACTGGCTGGGCACGCCCAGCCCCGCGCCATCGTCTTCACCCATGAAGCCTCGCCCGAAGCCTCCGTCCACGGCGCATCGTTCTCTGCCGCCGCGACCGATATCAGCGCGTTTGGCCGTGTGTTGATCGCCGGGCACCGTGACGCCACGCCCGAACCGGTCTCTGCATCGCCGGACCAACAGGTGGCCGCCCTGCTCTACACCACCGGTACCACCGGCGACCCCAAGGGCGTCATGCTGACCCATACCAACCTGTTGTTCATGGCCAGCGCCTCTTGCGCCATGCGGGGCTTGTCCGATCACGATCATTTCTATTGCGTCCTGCCCATGACCCACGTCTTCGCATTCGCGTCGATTTCTGCGGCCGCCCTTCACGCCGGATCGGTCATGGAGTTCGTGCCGCGCTTCGATGTGCGCGCAGTGTTCAAGGCCTTTGCAGATCGGGTCACCGCCATGCCGGCGGTGCCCGCCATGTTTGCCCACCTGCTGGATCACGCCCAGGCCAAAGGGATCACAAAGGCAGATGCTCCCAACCTGCGCTACCTTTCCACCGGCGGCGCACCGCTCGACCTCGACCTGAAACAGCGGGTGGAAGACTGTTTCGGTGTCGTCCTGCAGAACGGATACGGCCTGACGGAAGCATCCCCCGGTGTCGCCGCGACGCACTATGGCGAAACCTATGAGGGAGGCGTGTCCTGCGGCCGCGCCATCGGTTCGCAAGACGTCCGGATTTTCCCCGCCCCCGGCCGCGACGGCCTTGTCGACGGTGTCGGCGAGATCGTCACCAAAGGCCCCAATGTCATGAAGGGCTACTACAAGAACCCGGAAGAAACCGCCAAGGCGATCGACGCGGACGGTTACCTCCACACCGGCGACCTGGGGTACCTGGACGAGAACGGCGCCCTGTTCGTCGTCGGGCGCTGCAAGGAGTTGATCATCCGGTCTGGCTTCAATGTATACCCCCCCGATGTGGAAGCGGTTCTCAATGCACACCCCTCCATCGTCCAGTCCGCGGTGGTCGGCCGCAGGTTGGCCGATGGCAACGAAGAAGTCCTGGCCTTCGCACAGGTCTCGGACGGCGATGAGATCGACGAAGCAGCACTCAAGGCGTTCGCAAGCACCGAGCTTGCTCCCTACAAGCGCCCGTCCCGCATCATCATTGCCAGCGCCCTGCCGTCATCGCCGATCGGAAAACTCCTGAAACACAAGATGATCGAGACCTTTGCCGACAGACTGGATGCTGTCTCTTCGCCCTGAACAGTCCGCCAAAAGTTGCCCGGCCTCGAGCCGGGCCCCACTCGCCTAGGTTGTGAGCTCTGGCATTGGCGAGTAGGCCCCGGCGCGGTGGCCGGGGAACGGTGGAATTCTTTCCGATTCAAGTAACCGCTGCAGAACCGGACAGCGTCATGAACCGTTCCAGGTGATGGTCGGTATCGCCGAACTGATGATCGATCATGACCAGACGCTTGGCATAATGCGGCAGGCTGTACTCCCATGTCATGCCGATGCCGCCGTGAAGCTGGATGGTTTCTTCCGACACCAAACGGCCAACCCGGCCGATCAGGTTCTTGGCAGCCGACGCCATGATCTCGCGTTGCCGGCGCGGGGCCTCCAGATGGCCGGCCGCATTGATCACGGCGGATCGCGCCTGTTCGATTTCCGTGAGCATGTCGGCCATGCGATGCTGAAGCGCCTGAAACCCACCAATCGGCTGCCCGAATTGCTTGCGGGTGCCTAGGTACTCAAGCGTGATGTCACGCGCAGCTTCCATGGCGCCGAGTGCCTCGGCACACACGGCAAGGATCGCCTGGGCCGTGACCCGTTCAATCGTCTCAAAGGCATTGCCCGGTTCGCCGATAATCGCGTCAGGCCCCACGACCGCCTTATCGAAAGAGATCTCACAGGCCTGCCCCCCGTCGATCGTGCCATACCCCCGCCGCGACACGCCATCGCCTCCGGCGTCTACGAGGAACAGGGCAATCCCCGCCTCGTCGCGACGGTCTCCGGCGGTCCGTGCCGATACAATCAGGTGATCGGCACTGGCACCGTTCAGCACCACCGCCTTTTTACCCGATAGGGACCAGCCACCATCTGTCGGTGTTGCAACCGTCTGGACGTCCGCAAGATCGTATCGGCTGTCGGGCTCACCATGAGCAAACGCCAACAGCGTGTTTCCGGCTATCACCTCTTCGACCAGGGTCTTGTGAGGCCCGGTTTCTGACGCGAGCAACGCACCGCTTCCCAGAACCACGCTGCTCAGGAACGGCTCCACCACAAGGCCGCGGCCAAGTTCCTGGAACACGGTCATGATGTCAAAGCCGCCGCCGCCAAATCCGCCCGCGTCTTCCGGCAGCAGGGCGCCGACAACCCCGAGTTCGGCAAACTGCTGCCAGATGTCCCGGCTGAACCCTTCCTCAAGGCCGGCATTCAGATGCCGGGTTTCCAACGGGTATTGTTCCCGTACAAACCTCTCGATCATGTCGGCAAGCATGCGCCGATCGTCTGTAGGCGTAAAATCCACAACCCGCTCCTTACAGTCCGAGGATCATCTTGGTGATGATGTTGCGCTGAATCTCGTTGGAACCACCGAAAATCGACAGTTTGCGGTTATTGAAATACTGAACCGCCACGGGCGCCGCATAATCGGGACCCACTGGCGCATCATTGTAGCCCTCGTCGAACGCCTCACTGGCGAACGGCATGGCATAGGGACCCAGGGCGCGACGCGTCAGGTCGTTGAGTTCCTGCCGGATCTGTGTGCCCTTCAGTTTCAGCATCGAGCTTTCCGGCCCGGGTGGCGCACCGGCGGCGGCCGCGGAAATAACGCGCAGATTGGTTGTGCGCATGGCCATCAGATCGATCTCCGCCTGGGCCATGCGGGCGGCAAAAAACGGATCCTGGGCAATCGGCCGGCCATTTTTCATCTGCAGGCCTGCGATGCGTTTGAGGGAATCCAGAGCACTCGTAGAGAAGCCTACACCGGCAATGCCAGTGCGCTCATAGGTGAGCAGGTACTTGGCATAGGTCCAGCCCTTGTTCTCTTCGCCCACGAGGTTGTCCACGGGCACCCGCACATCTTCGAAAAACACCTCGTTGACTTCGTGCTCGCCGTCGAGCGTGACGATCGGTTGAACCGAGATGCCCTCGCTTTTCATATCGATCAGCAGAAACGAGATCCCGGCTTGCGGCTTGCACTCGGTATCGGTGCGCACCAGACAGAATATCCAGTCCGCAAAGTGGCCCAGCGTCGTCCAGGTCTTCTGGCCGTTGACGACGTAGTGGTCGCCATCGCGGACAGCACGTGTCTTGAGTGAAGCCAGGTCGGAACCGGCACCGGGCTCCGAATATCCCTGGCACCACCAGTCCGTGCCATCGAGAATGCGCGGCAGGTAATGCTGCTGCTGGGCCGGTGATCCGAACTTGATCAGCACCGGCCCCAGCATGTTGACACCGAACGGAACCACACGAGGGGCCGCCGCCATACAGCATTCCTCTTCAAAGATGTGTTTCTGGACAGGTGTCCATTCGGTACCGCCGTACGCCTGCGGCCAGTGGCTTGCAAGCCAGCCCCGCCCATTCAGCAAGCCATGCCATTCCTCGTAGTCTTCCTTGCCGAGACGCTTGCCCGTCCGGACCTTGTCGCTCAGTCTGGACGGCAGGTTTTCAGCCAGAAACGTGTTGACCTCCGCGCGGAAGACAACCTCTTCAGCCGTAAAACTCAGGTCCATTGCTTGGTCCTTCCTGTTCCAAATGCGGGTCAGTCGGATTTGTTGAGACTGTCAAACGTCGCGCCCTTCTCCACCAGGTCAACAAGGAGATTTGCCGGACGCCAGAAATACCCGTCTTCCTTTTCAAACTCGCGGATGCTGGCCAGTACCTTGTCCAGTCCCATCATATCGGCATACTTCATCGGCCCGCCACGCCAGCGCGGAAACCCGTAACCGGACAACATCACCATATCGACATCGAGAGGTCTCAGCGCGATGCCCTCTTCCACGATCTTGGCGGCCTCGTTGATCATCGCCGCCATGGTGCGGGCCTGTATCGCTTCGTGGCTGAAGTCTCTCGCCTCCACACCAGCAGCATCCCGTTCTGCGGCAATGATCTCTTCCACCTCCGGATCACGCTTGCCGCCGCGAACGCCGTCCTCGTAGAGATAATAGCCACGCCCGGCTTTCTGGCCAAACCAGCCGCGCTCGCAGATCCGGTCGGCGAAGCCAACATACCGTTCACGATTGTCCCTGGTCGGCGCCCGGCGTTTCCGCGTGGCCCAGCCGATATCGAGACCGGACAGGTCGGTGACCTCGTAGGGGCCCATGGGATAACCGAACGCCTTCATGGCCGCATCGATCTCGTAGGGGCTGGCACCGTCTTCCACCATGTAGTCCTGTTGACGCCGGTATACGGTCAGTATCCGGTTGCCGATAAACCCGTCACAGACCCCGGCCCTGACACCGACCTTCTTGAGCTTTTTGGCCAACGCGAACCCGGTCGCCGCGACATCGGCTGTCGTCTTTTCGCCTATGACCACTTCCAGGAGGCGCATCAGGTTGGCCGGTGCAAAAAAGTGCAGTCCCAGAACGTCCCCCGGTCTTGATGTGGATGCCGCGATCTCATTGATGTCGAGATAGGAGGTATTGGAGGCAAGCACGGCACCTTGTTTGCAAACCGCATCCAGCTTGCCGAACGTCTCCTTCTTGACATCCATCTCTTCAAACACGGCTTCGACCACGAGATCGGCATCGCCGAGGGCTGCAAAGTCTGTGTCGACCGCGAAGAGCGACGACATTATAGAGTCCTTGACCGTGGCCGTCAGTTTGCCACGCTGAACACCACCGTCGAGAATACGGTCCACATTGGCCCGGCCCCGTTCAGCACTTTCCCGGTCGCGCTCGATCATGACCACCGGCAATCCGGCGTTGAGCATGGCAACGGCGATCCCCGCACCCATGGTGCCGCCACCGATGACCCCGGCCTTTTCCAGCGAGCGTGGGGATCCGTCCTTCAACTCGGGAACCTTGCCGACCTGGCGTTCCGCGAAGAATGCATGGATCAGGCCTTCGCGCTGAGGCGACTCCATGCATTCCATGAACAGCTCGCGTTCCCGTTTGACGCCCTGGGCAAACGGCAGTTCGACAGCTGCCTGCACCGCATCGACGCACTTGAACGGAGAAAACAGGCCGCGGGCCTTCTTCTCCAGGGTTTTACGGAAGACTTCAAATACCTCGGGATTGTCCCGTGCCGGCGCCAGCTTCTCGTCAAGCTCACTAACCCGTCGCACGGGCCAGCTTTGCTCGATCGCCCGTCTTGCAGCCTCGAGCCCTGCATCCAGAACCGTATCCGTGTCGATGATCTCGTCGATGAGTCCGAGGTCCAGGGCTTCCGCCGCCTTGATATGACGCCCACTCGTTATGAGTTCGAGAGCAGCCTCGACCCCGGTCAATCGTGGCGTTCGCTGTGTGCCACCCGCACCCGGTATTATGCCGAGCAGAACTTCCGGCAAACCGACTTTCGCCGACGGCAACGCCACCCTGTAGTGGCACCCGAGCGCCACTTCAAGACCGCCTCCGAGCGCTGTCCCATGCAGGGCTGCAATCACCGGCTTGTCGCAGCCTTCAATGATCTCGATGACTTCAGTCAGCATGGGCGGGACCGGCGGCTTGCCGAATTCGCGAATATCGGCGCCGGCAATGAACGTGCGCCCGGCGCCGACAATAATCACGACTTTTGCGTTGGAGTCGGCACCCGCCGTCTTGATGCTGTCACGAAGTCCGGCCCGGACCGTATGGCTCAACGCGTTCACCGGGGGGTTGTCGATCGTAATGATTCCGATGTCGCCTTCGCACCGGTACTGAACGGGTTCCGTCATGCCTTGTTTCTGGTCCTTGCTGATGCGGGATAAGTGTTGCACCGACATTACCCTCGCCATGACAATTTCCAAAACGCGAATACCGTAATGCGGCAAAGAAGCCCCGCACCATTGAGCTTGACGGTTCACACGGGTCGACTATCCTCGATAGCGTGTACCCACCTTGAGGATGAAATGCATGTCCCTGCTTCAGGAACTCCGCGCCATAAGCGGTGACTTGCCGATAGACAAACTCCTGGAGTACCTGTTGAAGGAACGCTTCACGGACAAGACCGCGGTCACAGTGTCCTTGCGCGCACCCAGCATTGTCGTCCTCAAGATGATTGCCGACATCGACCCAACCGTTCCGGTGATATTCTGTCAGCGCGGCTATCTGTTTCCGGAAAGCCGGGAGTACCGCGACCGCATCGTGGAACAGCTTGGCCTCACCAATATCCGGGAATCCAAGGGCGGCGAGTCAGACGTACTCCCCGGCGATCTCGATCATTTCGAGCGCATGTGGTCCCAGAACAAGAATTCGCCCGGACGCACCTATGAAATTGTTCATCTCAACGAGTCCCTGGCGGCCTACGACTGCTGGATAAGCGCCGTCTACCACATGGATCGACTGTCACACCTGACTCACCGGGTCGAAGTCGAAGGGCGCCTGGTTTTTATCGACCCCCTGGTGCGCTGGACCAAGGATCGCGTCCGCCAGTTCATGCTGGACAACAAGCTGCCGTTCCACCCGTTCGTCGCCAAGGGCAAGCCGGATCCTGTCCCGAAAGATCAGGAAGCCGTCGAAATGCATCACTACTAAACAGGTTACGCTGTTGGAAATCCAAGTTTAGCCACAGGTCCCTGGTTGAGGACCGGCGATATGAGCCGGGGACATTTGTCGCTCGGGATATTGAAAACGTTTTCAAATTCCACATCGCGCATTATACAGATAAAAAACAATGTCCACTGCGGTCAATCCCATCCTTACCGAGACAACCAGGCAGGGCTTGCCTGACCGCATTTGATCACCGCCCGCAAGGAACAAGGAAAACCATGTCCAACCTCATCGCCCCTCATGCCTCGTCGGTCCTTTTGCCCTTGCTGGCGTCACCGGACACCCGCGCGGAACAGGTCTCCAAGGCACAGGCTCTCAAGAAGGTCCCGCTAACGTCGAGAGAAGTATCGGACCTGTTCATGTTGGGCATGGGCGCCTACACGCCACTGTCCGGTTTCATGGGGCATGACGACTGGCATGGTGTCTGTGCGGAAATGAAATTGGCAAACGGCACCTTCTGGCCGATCCCGATCACCCTGTCTGCCACAGGCGAACTGGCAGACTCCATCACCGCCAACGAGACAGTCGCCCTTGTGGACGGGGAGACCGGTGACATTCTGGGCACAATGAAGGTTGCGGAGAAGTACCGGATCGACAAGGCGTTCGAAGCCCAGGAGGTCTATCGCACCACAGACGCTAAACATCCCGGTGTTGAAAAGGTGATGGCTCAGGGCGACGTCAATCTTGCCGGGCCCGTAATCACCTTGTCGGAAGGCCATTTCCCCGAGACGTTCAAGGGTCTTTATTTCCGTCCCGACGAATCCCGCGCCATGTTCACGGAGCGCGGCTGGTCAAAAGTGGCAGCGTTTCAGACCCGCAACCCCATGCACCGCAGTCACGAGTATCTGGCAAAGATCGCCGTCGAGGTCACCGACGGCGTCTTCATCCACCAGGTCCTGGGTGCTCTCAAGGCCGGCGACATCCCGGCCGACGTCCGCACCCGTGCGATCCAGGCCATGATCGACAACTACTTCGTGCCGGGCACCGTCATCCAGGCGGGCTACCCGATCGAGATGCGCTATGGCGGTCCCCGAGAAGCCCTGATCCATGCCCTGATCCGTCAGAATTTCGGATGTTCGCACCTGATCGTGGGCCGCGACCATGCAGGCGTCGGCGACTACTACGGCCCATTCGACGCCCATCACATCTTCGATCAATTGTGGGATGGCGCCCTGCAATGCCAGGCCCTGAAAATCGACATCACGTTTTTCTGCAAGCTCTGTGACGGCATGGCAACGGGCCGGACCTGTCCTCACGACCGTGAAAACCACATCTCGATATCCGGCACCAAGCAACGCGAAATGCTGGTGGCCGGTGAAGATATCCCGATCGAGTTCAGCCGGCCGGAGGTCGTCGCCGTCCTCAAGGAGTATTACGCCGGGACGTGATCAATTCGAACGAATTAGTCCTTCCGTTCCCCGGCCAACGCGCCTACTAGATTCACACATCTTGAGCGAGCATCCATCCCAGTTGCATGGCTTTGAACTGTTGCATTCCGTTTAGCATGACGACCGGGCCTGGTTTTCCGTAGTGTCCGGTCCAGCCTCCCAACCGGGCGCAGACCCATGCTGCAAATGCCAGGGTTTCGGGATCGTGTGGGTTTTTTTGTCGTTGGGTCTTGCCTTCGAGTTGGGCCGACATGGCGACAAGCGCTGGGATGTCTTGAGACGTGAAGACATCAGTGATGGGCCGCTTGGCCTGCCCTTCGCGCCCGCGCACCAGTTGCAATACGCTAACCGCGGCAACGAGACAGGCCATGGCAAGCTTTTCAAACGGTTGTGTATCGCTGATGCGCACGGCTTCGATGTTGAAGCCTTTGGATTTCATGACCCGGAATAATTGCTCGATGGTCCAGCGCTCACGGTAATAACCCACCAGGGTGCGGGCCTGGTCAAACGTTGTCACCGGATGAGTTGTCAGCAGTCTCCAATGGGCCGCCTTGGTCCCGGGCGGTGGCGCTGTTTCCTGGGCTTCGACCAGATATACACCAATACCATCGGGCAGGCCCGGCGAGCGCGGCCGCGTGTCCGGGCGGCCCAGGACAACGCGGCAAAACCGTATCGACACCGTGATGTCACGGGCGCGACGGCCAGGGGTTGCGGGAAGAGACACCTTCATCCGTCCCGCTTCACCGATATCGCTTGTGGCGTCAAATAACCGGCCACCACCGACAAGGTGGCGGTTATGGCTCGCCCGGACCAACAGCTCAACACCCGCTGGCTTCGACGAGAACGCCTCGTAGATGTCGCTCTCACGGTCACCCACAACCGTCACCGAAGCAGCACCCGCCTCAACCAGACTGGCTGCCTGACGGGCACCCTCCAACCAACGGTGGCTCTGCTTGTCTTCAAACGGGCGACGTTGTTTGCTCGCCTTCAATCCGCCACGCCGAACGATCAGGTCCGCATGGACCAAACCCAAAAGAGCACCGGTCCCGCTATCAACCGCTATCGTGGGATGGCCGACAATGCCACGGCCCTCGCCATCGTTGCGCAGAGTGGTCGTGTCCTGGATCGCCAAAATGTGGCGGCCAGAAACCCGCGTCTGCGTCCCTGCGCGTGCATGTTCTATCATCTCATCAACACTGACACGATCATTGCGAAGAAAACGCGTCAGACGGATCTCCCCGGCGCGGTTGCCGCCAAGACAACGAACACGAACACCGCGTTCGCCAATCTCAACAAGCCGACGGTGCAAAAACGAACCCCCTTTTTAAGACGAAGGTCACCAAAACCGCCCAAGCAATAATCCATCTCTGTCTCCAAAGGCCAAAGAACATCGAACTCAGTGAGTCAGACCAAACCAACACTGGCAACAAAAATCCGAGATGTGTGAATGCAGTAGGCCAACGCGCCGGGGCCTAATCGCAGGTACTACAGCGCGCAACATTGGCGAGTAGGTCCCTGTGTGTGCGGTTTCTGTCATTATAGAGTTGGGTGGGAGACCGTTAGGTCCCCGGTCCTCTGACTTGCAAGACCGTGATCCGGCTCGGT
>JAJFHC010000125.1 GCA_021775835.1 Hyphomicrobiales bacterium
ATCCGGTTGATGCCCACATCGATGACGCAGGCTCCGGGCTTGATCCAATCGCCCCGCACCATCTCCGGACGTCCGACGGCTGCAATCACGATGTCCGCCCGGCGACAGACTCCGGGCAGGTCCTTGGTGCGCGAATGGGCGATGGTCACCGTGCAGTTTTCCTGCAGGAGAAGCTGGGCTACCGGCTTTCCGACGATGTTCGAACGGCCGACGACAACGGCTTCCAGTCCCGACAGGCTGCCGAGCCGGTCCTTGGCCAGCATGACGCACCCGACTGGCGTGCACGGCACCATGCTTTCCTGGCCCGTGGCAAGCTTGCCTGCATTGATGACATGGAATCCGTCCACGTCCTTTGCCGGATCGATCGTGTTGATGACTTTCTCCGCATCGACCTGGTCCGGCAGCGGCAATTGCACCAGGATGCCGTGTACTGCCGGATCCTGGTTGAGCTGGTTGACGATCGCCAGCACTTCCTCTTCGCTTGCCGTGACATCGAGCTTGTGCTCCCAGGAATTCATGCCAGCCTCGAGCGTCTGCTTGCCCTTGTTGCGGACGTAGACCTGGCTCGCCGGGTCCTCGCCGACCAGCACCACAGCAAGTCCCGGTGTCAGGCCATGGTCGGCCTTGAGTTTGGCGACAGCCGTCCCGATCCGGCCGCGAAGCCCTGCGGCGAAGGCCTTGCCGTCGATTACCCTGTCTGGATGCGGATGGTCGGTCATGATTGTCCTCTTGAGCGGTTTTGTTGTGAAACTCGTTTCGATTAGCGAACTTGGGAGGCGTTCAGCCCGAAAGCCTGTCAATGGTTACAAAGTCCAGGGAGCAGGACGGGTCGATCACCACGGTCTTGCTGCGTTCCTTCACGCCGGCAACAAGGTTCAGATCGGCCTGACGAACCCCCAGCGCCTTTGACAACAGTTTGATAAGCGCTTTGTTTGCCTGTCCCTTTTCCGGTTGCGCCCTGACACGCACCTTTAGCGACGTCAAACCGTCCGATGCCACATGCAGGCCTTCAACCTGATTGCTGGAGGACCCCGGCTGCAGCCGAACCCGCAGCGCGATGCCGTGTGTACCGATCGTGTAGGGTTTGCTGGACGGCTCGGACACCATTGCCTCAGGATTCAGGTATCGAGTGAGGGCCCCGCGGTCACTGGACGAAACGGCTGCCCAGGAAAAGTTCGAACAGCAGGTTGCGCAGAAACCACAGACCAAGGATCAGGATGATCGGTGAAATATCGATGCCGCCCAGATTTGGCAGGATCCGGCGGATCGGTGCCAGCGCCGGCTCCGTCACACGGTGAATGATATCGACCAGCGAATAGACAAACCGGTTCTGCGTGTTCACCACGTTGAAGGCGATCAGCCAGCTCATGACGGCTCCGATGATCAGGACCCAGATGTAAAGCGTGATGACGGTACTGAGGAGGGTAAGAATGGAAATCATGGCCGTGCCCTTGTGTCGCCCGCATAGCGGGATATCGCTGGATTCGGAATCGAACCGCTCACATGTACCGACAAGGGCCGGTTTCTGCAAGATGCGAAAAAACAGGGACAAGCGGATGGCCCCACAACCCTAGGCTTGCTTGACAGGGGCGGCCGCGATTTTCTAAATAGGCCGCGTGTGTGCCACATCGTTCCACCATGCATCCACCGGTCGGGGCCGTAGCTCAGTTGGGAGAGCGCGTCGTTCGCAATGACGAGGTCAGGGGTTCGATTCCCCTCGGCTCCACCAGACATTCTGTGTCCATACCGGAGACATAGGTAACAGATTGTCCCTAAGAAATAGGTGACAACCTCGTGTCGAACGGGTTGTCGATAGTTTGCAGCGCATTCTGGTGGGTCTGCAACATCGAGTGGCAAACATTGGCGGGCACAATATTGAGCTAAATCCGGCAAGGGAACGACATGACGACTGAAGAACATACTTTCGATGAGGCGGAAGGCTTTGTTTCTGCAGCCAAGTACAATGCCTTGAAGCAGGACTACGACAAATTCGCCTACATTGTTTCTCACGACATCAATGCACCGTTGCGTCATATTCGTGAATTCACAAAAATTCTCCTGGCCGATCTCGAGCCGCACATTGAAGGCGAGAACCGGCAATGTGCCGATATCATTCTGCGCAATGTCGACAGCGCCGAGAACTTGATCGGTTCCTTGATTCAATTTTCACGATTGACCACTCGAATTCAGCCGTTCGAACGCTTCAGCACGACGGCATTGGTCAAAGACATTGTCAGCACTCTTGAAAAGGACACCGAGGGTGTCGGAGGCGATGTTTGTGTCGGAGAATTACCTACGTTGCTTGGCGACGAAGCGCAAATCTGCCGGCTCTTTCAATGTCTGATTGACAATGCGATCAAGTTTCGCCGGCCAGAAGTGCCCCTGGAAATTGCTATCTCCGGTCAGGTCTTCGAAGACAGTACCGAAATTGCAATCCAGGACAATGGAATGGGCGTGCCGGAAAACCGATTGGAAAAGGTTTTCGACCTGTTTCACAGACATCATGTACCGGGAAACGATGGGGTCGGCCTGGGCCTTGCCCTTTGCAGAAAGATTGCCTGGCTGCATGGCGGAAACATTAGGATGGAGTCTGTTGTCGACAGCGGCAGCAAGGTCATCGTTTGCCTGCCGACCGGCGTTGAGTGACCACGCCTGTGGTATTCAATCTGGTTGTATCAACCACACTCACTTTAAGACGTTCGGTAAATTGCCCGGGTATCGTGACTTTAGAAATGCCCATTGTTCAAGCTGGCTCTCTTTGCCCAGCCGAAACGTGATCAATCGCCATTGTCGTGCGGTTCGGTCAAGCGCATCCTTCGGTTTTAGCTTCCCGGTAAAGGCTGCATAAAGGTTCTCGCGCAGCACACCGAAATACTCACCCTGCCCGTCAAGATACAGATCGGGAATGGCATTCGCCATACTGTGCCGATGGGTTTCGAGAAACGCGCTGGAATAAGTTTCGATGATTTTTGGATCCTCATAGTGCGTAGCGCGGAACGGATCAAAGTAGCCGTCCTGTCCGACGGATTCGGCGGAAATCACTGGGCTGCAGGCGAACAGGGTGAACAGATAGGCAATTTCCGGTTCCGCCGAATTGGTCGACACAACGTAATTCCAGCCCCAGTTGAAGTATGGCGTTTGTATCAGTTTGCCATCGACGATGCCGCCCGGCGTCGGACCATAGGCAAGCTTGCCGCGCACCTTTGACTTCGGCCCGTTGAAATATTTTTGTGACCCGCCCCAGCCGATATCGCAGAAGGAGTTGCCGTTTCCGAATGCCGCCCAGTTTTCGAACAGGCCATCGGTCTTGGTCTTCGGATCCAGATAGGCGGAAACCGCTATCAGCTCCTCTAATGCAAGTATACCGGCGTCATTGTTGATTTGCGGTGTCATGGCATCGTCGAGCGGAAAGTACCCTTTACTATGGAACCGTATCCACCATTCCCACGGCAGATACCCGGCCGTGCGAAACAGCGAACCGCCATACAAATCCTGCTCGGGTCGGTGAAAATAGGCGATCGTCTCATCCAGCTCCTGCCATGTTGACGGGACGGCGAGCGAACGGCCGTGTGTGTCCGCAAATCGCTTCTGTTCGTCCGGATTTTCAAGCAGGCTCTTATTGTAGAACATGATGTAGGCATCACCATCTGTCTGGTAACCGTAAAGCTTGCCCTTGTAGTAATCTCCAATCGAGTAAAGCGACGTCTTCTGAAATTCCGGCGGTTCATATTGTTTTGCGTACGTATCGAGATCCTTGATCGCGCCGGCCTGGGCAAGATCAGGAATGCCGAAAGTTGCCGGCAGCGCGATGTCAAATTCGAATTTCCCGGTCAGTTTCGAAAGCAGCACTTTAGAGTTGATGTCGTCGAGCGGGGCCTCCAGATAGCGCACATCCACACCGGTCAGCTTTTTGAATTGGTCCCCGACCGGCTGTACGTTAGCAAGCGACCCTTTGGGAAACAGGACTGTTATGGCAAGGCTACGGCTGTCCTTAATCCGGCGAACATGGTCGCCGATTCCGATGTGAAGGTCGTCGATCGGAAAAGGTTTCGGTTCTGATGCTCCAGCCAGATTTGGCCACCATGTCGTCAGACCGACCGCGCTCGCCCCGGCCAAAATGGCGCGCCTTGTAACTTGCCTTTTGGCCATTTTCATTACAACCCTGATAGAATTCCGGTGAAAAAACGAATCACCACGACGGCACTCGCTGTTCGGCATCGTACGCCATGAAAGGTTGCGGGATCCATGCGCGGACACAATCAGCTCCTGTCCAGGGGTGTTGGTCGGAACTTGTTTATCGCCTTTCTGGCTGTCAGCCTGTTCTCCCTGGCATCGGCAATGGTTGGATGGTTCGGTCTTGGAAATGTCCGAGACGTCCAGAATCGCGTTCTGAATGAAGTCTATCCCAGCGTCAGAAACGCCCAGATCATTGCCCGCGAGTCTACTGAGTGGGTCTTGCAGTTGTCATCGATGTTCGAGAGCCGGACAATCGATCAGCTTGATGCGCGGACACGTACTGTCAAATCCAGCGAGAAACGAATTTCTGAATTGCTGTCGGAAGTCGGCGACGAGGTGATGTCGCAAAGCCTGCGCAGCCGGATCGAACCGAATATAAAAAAGCTCTCAACCAGTGCAGATTCCGTTGCAACACTGGCCCGCAAGGTCATCCTGACCAACAACGACATCAATCAAAAAACAGCCGCCATTCTGAAAAATGCCGAAACGATAATCGACACAATTAGTTCCGTCACACCTTCTATTGCGGAAAACACCATCGTAAATTCCGAGGACATCTTGCGCGAATTGCGCTCAGGCGATGATGTGGATCGTGCAACTGTCGCAGACAAGTTTGAGATCTACAGCCGCAGCAATATGGACGACCTGCAAAAAGTAATCGACCTGCAGTTCAGAAGCGAAGCCATTCTCGAAGACCTAATTCGATTTGGCGATGCCGGATCAGCTGACGGCGTGAAGATAATTCGCGACGCCCTTTTTCTCAACGTACGCGCTCTTACCCGCTCGGTTGTCCGATTCAGAATTCCGGAAATACAACAGAAGTTGGCGACGCCGCTTTCCCGACTGTCAGTCGAGGTGTTCCGCGACGACAGCATATTTGCATTGCGAGATGCGGTTTTTGATAACCGCGCCGAAATGAACGACCTCCGGACATCGGCGGCAGCCGCCGAACAGGAAATCAGCGCTCTGGTGGAACAGTTTGTCCTCGATACCCAGAATGTGATGGCCAACGAAAGTTCGCAAGCTCAGGCAACGGCGGCGCGCACTCAGTTTGTTCTGATGTCGATTGCGGGTCTCGCGTTCCTGGTCTCCGCTGTCGTTTTCCTGTTCTACGTAAACAGGGTGATCATAACCAGGTTGCACCGTCTTTCATCATCGGTCGCCCGACTGACGTCCGGTGATCTCGCCAAGGTGGTAACAGCAACCGGAAACGATCAGATCACACGGCTCGAAGAAGCCATAGAGGGATTCCGGACCAACGCGTTACGTCTCCGGGATGCCGAAATCGAATTGACTGAGTATTCCGAGAATCTGGAGCGGTCGAACAACGATCTCCAGCAGTTCGCCTATGCGGCTTCTCATGACCTGCGTGCACCACTTCGGGGGATAAACTCACTTGCCGAATGGGTTGAGGAGGACCTGGTTGAAGGAAACACGGACGAAGCTGTCAGCAAACTGTCGCGGTTGCGAGGACGTGCACTTCGAATGGATTCCCTGCTCAACGGCATTCTACGGTATTCGCGCGCCAGTTATGAAGGTGGCGACGGCGTGCAGGTTCCGTTTGTCAAAACTGCTCAACAAATATTTGACGATTTGAATGTTGAAGGTCGCTTCAGGGTTTCCATTGCGTCAAACACAGAATTCCTATTCAGCGGCGAGTCGTTCATACATCAGGTTCTTGGCAACCTGATCTCCAATTCAATGAAACACCACGACAAAGCAACCGGAACAATCGAAATCGAGCTGCAATGCGATGCGTACTTCAACAAATTGAGCGTTTCCGACGACGGGCCGGGTATCCCGGAGGAGATGCGGGGAAAAGTATTGCAAATGTTCCAAACGCTGAAACCACGCGATGAGGTTGAAGCCAGCGGCATAGGACTTGCGTTGGTGGAGCGGCTGACAACACGACGTAAGGGTACGGTGGAGATTCACGACTCAGCCGCGGGCGGGACCACTTGTTCCGTTCAGTGGCCTTGTGAAGTTGAATAAGCTCAGACAGAGGGGAGCGACATGGCAGAAGTTACATTTTTGATCGTCGATGACGACGATATCGATGTCGAGTTGATCAAACGGGCATTTACAAAACTCAAGATTGCGAATCCAGTAATCCGGGCTGCAGATGGGATCGAGGCGCTGGAAATCCTGCGTGGCGAAGGCGGGCGGGAGAAAATTCAACCGCCCTATATTATTCTTCTCGACATTAACATGCCGCGCATGTCCGGTTTGGAGTTGCTCGAGGAAATCAGGAAAGATGAAAACCTCCACCGTGCCGTCATATTCATGCTGACAACGTCCGACAACGAATTCGATATCGCGCATTCGTACGACAAGAATGTTGCGGGTTACGTGGTTAAATCGAGAGTGGGATCCTCTTTCGAGGAAGCATTGAAAATGCTTGATCACTACTGGCGCATCGTTGAATTACCGAACTGAGATTACAGTCTGCCAATGCTTGAATGATTCGAGTGTCGAGCACATGGAGGACTTCCAAGTGAACCTTCCCGCTTGATCCCCTGTCTTGTCACTGAATCTCCGATGTGATCTATTGTTTGCCAGTGATTCGCTTTCATCAGTTTTATTTCAAGTAATATCGATCAATATTTGAGTGCTTGGCAATAGTCAGTTGCGTTGGTGTCCGTGTCCTATTAGCAACTTTCTGGAGTCAGCAATGTCTGGTGCAATGCACCTTCAAGACGAAACTGGATCTCGCTCTAGTTTGATCGAGAATATCCTTTATGAATTCTCGCCTTCCCAACAATCAAAGCTCTCAGTACTTGTTGTTGATGACAGTTCAGAAGACTTTCTGTTGCTGAAACGTTGCCTCGGGCAGATTGAGGGATTCTCGTTTGACATTGCCCACGCATCGACGCCGGGTGCCGCGAAAGAGTTGATTCGAACGATCGACTTCGACCTAGTGTTTGTCGATTACTGGCTTGGCGTGGAGACCGGCATCAACTTTCTCCAGGACCTGGGTGGGCGCCAAAGTGAGTGCCCCCTTGTGCTTTTGAGCGGCATGACAAGCCCCGATATTCAACATGTGGCTATGAAGTCCGGAGCGATAGGATGCATCGGCAAGAGCGATCTCAATCCCGACGTAGTCGAAACCACTATCCGTTACTCGCTGCACACTCATCAGCTGGAGCGCAAACTGATGAGAACAGTGATTGAGTTGAACAGGGTCAATCGCGAGAAATCGAGGTTGTTTTCAAATATCCGCGCCGAATTGACCGGGCCTATTCAATCGATCGTCGAGCAGGCAGCCGTCATTCAACCGGACGGTCCGACGGGGCACAGCAGATCGATTGCCGAGAATGCGAGACGCCTGGGTACGGTGGTCGAGAATATCGTTGAGTATGCCTTCGGGGACGAGGACGAAAAGGCCCGCGACTATGTCGCAACCGATATTCGGGAAATCATCGAAGAAGCTATTGAGATCATCCAACCGGAATTTGTTCGCAAAAATCAGGATCTGGTGGTTGTCACCGCCGACGATCCCCTGATAGCTCGGCTGGAACACGCCTCGTTCCGCCAGGCGGTTGTCAACATTCTAAGCAACGCAAACAAATTTTCCCCGGCGGGTGGAATTGTCCATGTGATGGTTGCGTCTGAGTTTCACAGGGTCAAGGTGGGCGTACGGGACAACGGCATCGGCATGAGCAACCGTGAGGTTACGGTCGCGCTGCAGCCGTTGGGGCGGGTTCAGTTGTCCGAAGAACTGGCTCAACCCGGGGTGGGCATCGGATTGACGGTCGTTAAGGCCATCATGAAACGCCACGGCGGTCGCCTCGACATCGCAAGCACTCCAAACCACGGCACGAGAGTAGAACTCGTTTTGCCTCAACTGATTTCCATGAAATCGGATTCAGGGGAGTCGGTTCATCCGTTGTGAAAACATATTCAGAACGATCAAGCCGGGCCACTGTTCAAACACGTGTAAAATCTGATCACCCTGTCAGCGCTTCTTCGCCAATCACGCGCATTCCGTGCATGATGTCCCGATAGACCGCCGTCCGGATGGCATGCTCGTCGACGCTCTTGACGGCCTCGATAATTCGTTTGTGCTGGTCGTCGGCAACCTCCCGCTGGACCCGCCCATACACCCGCCGCATGAACGGTCCGAACTGCAGCCAGAGACTTTCGGTCAGGGCAATCAGGGTTGAAGCTTCGGCGCGTCCATAGAGCGTGAAATGGAATGTATAGTTTCCTTGCATATAGCCCTCCACGTCACCGGACCGGAGACAGACGTCGAGGGCATCATCGATCGCTACAAGTTCTGCCAGGTCTTCCCCATCGAGTTTGAACAGGGCGCGTGCAGCGAGTTCTGGCTCGATCCGCGAGCGCGCAAAGACAATCTGCTCAAACTTGCCCTTACTCATCGCCGGTACGGAAACCCTCCGGTTGCCATGCATCTCAATGGCCCGTTCCGCCATCAGGCGCCGCACCGCTTCGCGCACCGGCATGGGACTCACATCAAGTTCGCCCGCGAGTCCGCGCAGGGTGACCGGCCGACCTGGATCGAAACCGCCGAACAGGATCTTTTCACGAAGCAGGCGGTAGATCTGTTCGTGGGCTGGCAGGTCCTGCCAGTCGACGGTATCGCGGCGCAATTCGAGGGCTGTCCCTGGTGACACCATCTAGTGTGCCTTCACGTCCATGAGCCGACGGTCGACCGCGCGCAGATTGTCACCTTGCTCCGAAATTGCCGTAATTCCCTTTCTGGGGCGTGACTGTTCGTTGTCCCGCATTTTGTGATCACAAATCGGATGCTAACATCACCGAACTGATGCATCAACGGCGCACAAACGGGCTACAGCCACGCGTTTTTCCAGTTTGAGAATAAAACTCTCACGTTACCTGAACAAAAACAGTGTAACTTTGTACCGGCAGAATTCTCCTGGCAGGCCTTTCTACGCCCCGCCAAATGCCGGGCCGTTCGGTCCAAGCCTTAAACCGCGCCGCAGTTTCGTGAATTCGATACCATCGAGCTTGCACGGATTGGCGCCCGGTGCATCGGCAAACAGAACGTCCTCGGCGATTGGCTCGTAGGCCGCCAAAAAATGCACGGCACTCTTCACGGCGACAATCTTCTGTTGTGCCGGATCGATACCGATGTGGGTATAGAATGCCTGATCGGCGTTCTGGGTTCGCACTGAGCCCACCACCACGCGAACCTCGCTGTCATCATCCAGCACCAGAAGCGATGCCACAGGACCAATGTCTGCATGAGATCCGCCATACATCGGCCCCGTACACAGGAACTTGCCGTCGCTCAGGCCCTCGACCCTGACCCTGGCGACATACGGACCGGTTCCCAGCTCAGGGAACCGGCCGCCGATCCGCACGTCGATTTCAGCGCCTTCACCCGCGGCATGGGCCGCTTCCGCAGTTTCCGCATCCCAGACAACGCCGATTGCTGCGCCACGCGCGCCGCCTTCCACTAGAGCGGCAAGCAGCCCGGTGGTATCGCCGGTGGCGCCGGCTCCCGGGTTATCTTGCGGATCGGCGATGATGACGGGCCGGCTGGCTTTATCGGCGATCGAAATCGCCTGGGCCACAACCTCCGCCGAAGGCACCAGAGGATTGTGAAATTCAGCTTCCGCTGCCTCGAGCGCTGCCTGCAGCCGATCGGCGGCGCGGTCTGCCTGATCCTGGGTTTCGCCATAAACAATAAGAGACGTACCGCAATGATGGATGTCGGCGGGCGGAAAACCCAGGGCTAGGTCGGCCGAAACCGCTTCGTCACGGGCGATGTCCTCGACCAGCTGATAGAGCCTGCGTCCCGGTTCACGGAACGTCGACTGCGCCTGCAGCGGGATCAGATAGTTGATCTGGCGGAAAGCATGGGCAAACCGGTGGCCGCGTGCGAGTTCCGCCTCAAGCAGGTCCTTGGCCCGGGCGCCGGTAGCCGCCATGTCCACATGAGGATATGTCCGGTAGATCGTCATGGAAGACGTTCGGTCGGCGAACTCAGGCGTCAGGTTGCCGTGAAGATCGAGGCTCGTCACCACCGGCAGGTCAGGCCCCACAACGGCACGCACACGCCTGAGCAGTTCGCCTTCGCCGTCTTCGAAGTCCTCCGTCACCATGGCGCCGTGAAGATCAAGATAAACCCCGTCGATCTTGCCGGCGGCGGTTATCCCGTCGCAGATCATGCCGGCAATCCGGTCAAAGGCATCTTGCGAGACATAACTGGCCGGTTCCGCCGAGGTCCAGAGGATAGGCACCAGATCCCAGTCTTCGGCAGCGGCCATGAAGCCAGAAATTGGGATATTGAGACCGGTGAAAACCGCCACCACCTCGTCTCCAAGTGTCAGAGCCGGCCATGCGCCTGCCAGTGTAAAGGATTCATAGGGCGTCAGGATCGGGGCGAAAGTGTTTGTCTCATGCTGGAAACCAGCGATCGCAATACGGGGTCGGGTCATGGCGGAGTTCTCTTCGGAAAAGATAGTTGAAAAAGGGCAGACGGAATCACAGGTTTATCGCATCCGCCGGGTCGAGCGGATAGATTGGGCGGCGCAGTTCGTGATAAGTGATAGCAGAATTGTCCGACGTCGTAACGCCGGTTCCATCGAGCGTGAAGTGCGCCGACAGATCCGGTTGAATCGGTTGAAATCCGGCCCGGTAATGGATGCGCGACTTCAGCAGAATGTACTTGCATGCTGCAGGATCAATACCGTTTTCCGAAAGAATTCCCGCATCCCAGGGTTCGTGATGAACCGAAGTTACAACGATCTTGACGCCTGCGGTCTCAAACACCGCCGTGGGGCCAGTGTCCACTGTCACGCCGGTATACATCGGGCCTTTGACCACCCAGCGCCCGTCGGCAAGGTTGAGGACTTTGCCCGTCAAAGCGAGAGGCACACCGTCTCGTCCCAATGACGGCATGTCCGTCTTGCCGCCAAGATCCAGCGTCAGGACAGCGCCCTCGCCTGCATCATGCATCGCCGCTGCGGCCTCCGGGTCGTACACGGCGGCCACCGCCACATCGTCGAGGCCGGCGGCCAGAACCTGTTCGATAACGGTCATCACGTCGGACGTGCCGCCTGATCCCACATTGTCGGCATGATCCAGGAGCACCACGGGGGCGACATTGGTCTGTCGTGCGGATTCGATTGAGGCGGCAATCGGCCTGTGCGCATAAATCAACTCTTCGCGCGCCTCCCAGCAGGCATCGTGCAACCGGCGACAGGACGCCACAGCTGCCGCCTCATCACCGTCGGCAATGGATACGACCGACGCCCCGGCATGTTTGATATCCACCATTGGAAAACCGCCGAATACGGTTGCAGCCAGAATGCCCCGTTCGTTTTCCTCGTGCCGGGTCAGATCCTGCAGTGACTTCATCGGCTCGTCGGCTGTCCCCATGCACAGGGTCTGTGCCAACACCGGCACCTGGGACCACGCCATCACGGGGTTTGTTCTGCCCTCGAGCTTGTCCCACATCACCTTGCCGATCTGCAGGCCCACGGCATACATGTCTGTATGCGGATAGGATTTGTAGCCAATCAGAACGTCGCAGTTCGACACGATCTCCTGAGTCAGGTTAGTATGCATGTCGAACGTGACGCAGATCGGCATGTCGGGTACCGCGTTCCGGATCCTGACGAGAAGCGCCCCTTCTCCGTCCGGTTCGTGCCGGGCGGTCATGGCGCCGTGCAGGTCGAGAAAGACCGCGTCGATACCGCCCGCCTCGATTGGTTCAAGGATCCAGTCCGACAGGGCCTGATAAGTCTCTTCTTCAACATATCCACCGGGCATGGCCTCCGCGGCAACCGGTGTTACGATTTCACACCCTCTCTCCTCCGCCAGGTCGATATAGGCGGCAATCGGCATGTTTGTTCCCCGGTAGGCGCCCAGGACCGCTTCGTCGCGATGCAGTCCCCACTGCTCGAATCGCGCCAGATCGGTTCTCACCGGTGAAAATGTATTGGTTTCATGTTTCATCATCGCCGCAAGAATGCGCATGGCCAATTCCCCTTGATTTTGCTCGCAGGAGGGTGTTGCGGCGCGCAAGTTTCGTCAAGTGGGAAAGATGGTTGTTGACTCGATGGTCAGGAACTCCGTTACAATGGGCGCTTGGCGGGACATGAATTTCCGCACTTTCAAACAGTGTGTCCGGATGCACCATCTGTGGGCTGCGGCGGACCGGGAGGAACTCATGATAAAATGGACGAGACGCCAACTTCTTGCGGCTGCGGCAATTGCGCTGCCTGTGATGTTCGGCGGGATGACAGGCCAAGCCAGCGCGGAGACCGTACTGCGGGTTATTCCTCATGCTGACCTTAAGAACCTCGATCCGATCTGGACCACGGCCTATATTTCACGCAACCACGGTTATCTCATCTACGACACGTTGTTTGCCATGGATGAGAGCTTCAAGCCTCAGCCCCAGATGGTCGACACCTGGGAAACCTCGGCAGACGGCAAGACCTGGACCTTCAAACTGCGCGATGGCCTGAAATGGCACGATGGCGCGGATGTCACGGCAGAAGACTGTGTGGCTTCCCTTCAGCGCTGGGGCAAGCGCGACGGCATGGGTCAGGCCCTGTTCGCTGTCATGGACAGCTTGACCGCGGGCGACGCCAAGACCATCGTCATGAAACTGAAAGAGCCATATGGTCTGGTTCTGGAATCGATCGGCAAGATATCTTCGAACGTGCCCTTCATGATGCCCAAGCGGATGGCCATGACCGATGCCTTCAAGCAGGTCGAAGAGCACATCGGCTCCGGACCGTTCATGTTCAAGAAGGAAGAATGGGTTCCAGGCTCCAAGGTAGTCTACGTCAAGAACCCGAGCTACGTGCCGCGGTCCGAACCACCATCTGCGGCCGCTGGCGGCAAGGTTGCCAAGGTTGATCGCGTGGAATGGACCTATTTCCCCGATCAGAACACGGCGATGAACGCGCTGATCAGCGGAGAAGTCGATTATTTCGAATCTCCTGCAAACGATCTCATGCCACTGCTGGCAGCCAATGACGATATCACCGTCGAGATCAACGATCCGCTCGGCAATATCGGCTTTGCCCGCTTCAACCACCTTCTGCCACCGTTCGACAAGGCAGGCGTACGTCGTGCAGCCCTCATGGCGATGAAGCAGGAAGACTACATGGCCGCCGCTGTGGGCGACCAGAAGTTCTGGAAGACCTGTTATTCGGTCTTCCCCTGCGGAACGCCATTGGCCAATGACGTTGGCAGCGATGTCATGAAGACCGCCGACATCGGCAAGGCAACCGCCGCTCTCAAGGAAGCCGGTTATGACGGCACACCTGTGGTCATCATGCAGCCGACCGACATTCCTCTTCTGTCGGCATTCTCGCTGGTCACAGCTGAAAAACTGCGCAAGATTGGCATGAAAGTCGAAGTTCAGGCCATGGATTGGGCGACGTTGACCTCGAGGCGCGCCAAGCGTGATCCGGTTGCCGATGGTGGCTGGAACATGTTCCATACCTGGTGGATCGGTGCTGACGTGATCGACCCAATGTCGATCGCCTTTTCCGGTAACCCCGACAAGGGCTGGTTCGGCTGGCCAACTGATCCCGCCCTGGAAGACGCCCGCAAGGCGTTTGCCTCTGCCACTTCTGACGAAGAAAAACAGAAGATCGGCAAGGCGGTTCAGGAACGGCTCTGGGCCATCGGCGCTTCAGGCGAACTGGGACAGTTCTTTGTACCGGTCGCTTACAAGAAGAACGTCAAGGGCCTGATCAAGTCGCCTGTCCAGTTCTTCTGGAACATGTCGGTCGAATAGGCATTACTGAACACAAATCTCCCTCCGTCCGGCGTTCGCCGGACGGAGACTTCTGCACAGACATCAGGCACCCTGTTTTGAGTGTTTTGTTCCAGACCCCCCTGTAGCAACCCTTCCGGGGGTTCTGGAACAAAAAATTTGAGAGGCCTCACATGCTGGGTTACGTGATCAGACGCGTGCTTGCCACGATCCCCGTCATGGGTGTGGTCGCGGCATTCGTATTCCTCATGCTGAGGCTGTCGCCCGGTGATCCCGCGTCGGTTATCGCCGGCGACTATGCAACGGCTGAGGATATCCTGCGCATCCGCGAGCAGTTGGGTCTCAGCGAGCCGATACTCGTGCAATTCCTCAAGTGGATCACGGCACTCGCCCAGGGTGATCTCGGCACATCGATATTCACCAATCTTCCCGTCACCACCATGATCGCCCAGCGGATCGAGCCGACCATCATGTTGTCCCTGACAACCATTATCTTCACCGTGCTGGTGGCGGTACCACTCGGCACTCTGGCTGCCTGGAAATCCGGCAGCCTGATCGATCGTGGCGTCATGGTCTTGTCCGTAACCGGATTTTCCGTGCCTGTTTTCGTGCTTGGTTATATCCTGATCTATGTCGTGTCGATTCAACTCAAATGGCTTCCGGTTCAGGGTTATAAGTCCATGTTCGATCATGGGATTCTGCCCTTCCTGCGTCACATCATCATGCCGACGATCACCCTGTCGGTCATATTCATTGCTCTGATCGCCCGCATGACGCGGGCGTCGGTTATGGAAATCCTGCAGGAAGATTATGTGCGTACGGCCAGGGCCAAGGGCCAAAGTGAATTCAAGGTCCTGCTCAAGCACGCGCTGCGCAATGCCGCCGTCCCGATCGTCACGGTCATCGGCATCGGTATCGCCCTGCTGATTGGCGGCGTGGTCGTTACCGAGAGCGTTTACAATATTCCGGGTCTTGGTCGGTTGGTTCTGGACGCTGTTCTGGCACGCGACTACCCTATTATTCAGGGTCTGATCCTGTTCTTCAGTTTCATCTATATCCTGATCAACCTACTGATTGACCTGTCTTACACACTGTTCGATCCGAGGATACGCTACTGATGGATTCGGACACCAAAACAACGCCGCTCGACGCCGCCGCCGCAGCAGACGACACACAGCTGGTCTTCAAGCAGGATAAGCCGTTGTGGTCGGTTCTGGTTGGTCATTCATCGATACGGGCAGGGGGCATCCTCTTGATCGTCATGATTTTGATCGCTGTAATCGGACCCCTGTTCACCGTCGATCCGATCGCACTAAATCCGATCAAGCGTCTCAAGCCTCCATCCGCAGATTTCTGGTTCGGCACGGACTTTCTTGGTCGCGACACCTTTGCACGTGTCATTCACGGCGCCCAGATTTCCCTGGTCGTCGGCTTGGCTGTAGCCGGCATCGCAGTATCCCTGGGTCTTTTCATCGGGCTCATCTCCGGGTATGTCAGGGCCCTTGATGCCGTCATCATGCGGGTCATGGACGGATTGATGTCGATCCCGGCAATCCTGCTGGCGATTGCCCTGATCTCGCTGTCGGGAGCCACGCTCACTACGGTGATCATCGCGATTGTCATTCCCGAAATTCCCCGCGTCGTTCGTCTTGTCCGTTCAGTCGTCCTCAGTGTCCGCGAGGAACCCTATGTAGAAGCAGCCATTGCGGCGGGCACCAAACTACCGTTGATCCTGAGCCGGCACATCCTGCCCAACACCATCGCGCCGATGATCGTGCAGGCAACCTATATATGCGGGTCGGCCATGCTCACGGAATCGATCCTTGGATTCCTGGGGGCGGGCATTCCACCCGAAATTCCCAGCTGGGGCAACATCATGTCCGAGGGCCGGACCTATTTCCAGCTCAGCCCCTGGATCATCTTCTATCCGGGCATTGCCCTCGCCGTCACAGTGCTGGCGGTCAACATCTTGGGCGACGGGTTGCGCGACACGCTCGATCCCCGAATTGCCCGGAAGCTGTAACCGCCATGACCGATCAAAAACCCAGTAACCGGGCGGAAAGAACTGTCCTTGAAGTAGATGGTCTGACCATTAGCCTGCCGGAAGGCGCCGATCGCAAGTATGCCATAGAGGACGTGTCCTTCACCGTCCAGGCCGGCGAAATTGTCTGCGTGGTTGGAGAATCCGGATCCGGCAAATCCGTTACCGCCCACTCTATAATGGGCTTGAACCCGACAAAGGAACTCAAACCGGTTGCCGGCAAAGCTCTGCTTGAAGGCGAAGACCTGCTGCAGAAATCGGAAGCGGATCTGCGCAAGTTGCGCGGCGAGCGCATGGCCATGATTTTCCAGGAACCCATGACCGCCCTCAATCCGGTCATGAAGGTTGGCGATCAGATTGGCGAAATGCTCGAGATTCACACGGATATGGATGCCAAGGCGCGCGAGACCCGTGTCATCGAGGTCATGCGTGACGTCAACCTGCCTGACCCGGAACAACTTACGCATTCTTACCCCCATCAACTGTCCGGCGGGCAACGCCAACGCATCATGATCGCCATGGCTCTGGCGCTTGAACCGGGACTGCTCATCGCTGATGAGCCAACGACCGCGCTCGATGTCACCACCCAGGCGCAGATTCTTGATCTTATCAAGGACATCCAGAAACGCCACGGCACCGGTGTCATGTTCATCACCCATGACTTTGGCGTGGTCGCAGAAATTGCCGACCGCGTGGTGGTCATGCAGCACGGTCATGTTGTTGAACAGGGCGACGCAAAACAGGTCCTGACCGCGCCCAGCGATCCCTACACCAAGATGCTGATGGCCTCCGTCCCCAGCCTGACACCACCGGAACGTCCGCTTCCAGCCGAACAGGAAGTTGCGCTTGAGGTTCACGGGCTCAACAAGATCTATTCCTCCGGTGGCTTGTTTCAGACCGGGCGTACGGTTCATGCAGCCCAGGATGTGGAACTGGCGGTACATCGCGGCGAGACCCTTGGGGTTGTCGGGGAGTCCGGATCAGGAAAATCAACCGTCGCTCGTTGCATCGTCAGGCTGATCGATCCGACCGGTGGTGAAGTCTTGATTGCCGGCAAGAACATTGCCGGCCTGGCGCCCGGCGCCATGCGCCCCTTCCGTCGCGACGTCCAGATCGTTTTTCAGGACCCCTACCGGTCGCTCAACCCGCGCCGCACGGTCGGTCAGTCGATCGTCGAGGGCCCCATGAACTTTGGTCTGTCTCACGATGACGCCATCGAACGCGCCCGCGAACTGATGAGGGTTGTAGGCCTGTCACCTGATGCCCTCGACCGTTTTCCACACCAGTTCTCCGGTGGTCAGCGCCAGCGGATCTGCGTTGCCCGGGCGCTTGCCATGGAACCCAAGGTACTGATCGCGGACGAAGCCGTCTCCGCCCTTGACGTGTCGGTGCAGGCCCAGGTTCTGGAACTGCTGGACGACGTACGCAAGCGTTTTGATCTTGCCATGCTGTTCATCACTCATGACTTGCGCGTTGCCGCCCAGATCTGCGACCGGATCATGGTCATGCAGCATGGTGTGGTGGTTGAACAGGGCCTGACGGCGTCGGTTTACGCCGATCCGTCCCACGCCTATACCCGCGCCCTGCTGAACGCGGCCCCTGGCCGCCATATGGTTTTCGGCGGCGGCTGAAGTTTTTCACTAACCCTGCGACCCGACGGAGTGAGTTCCCATGACCGTTAATGACAAGATCACCGCCACCCATGACGAGATGACCGAATGGCGGCGTACCCTGCACCAGCATCCAGAGACCGCTTTCGAAGAAGTGTGGACCTCCCAGTTCATCGCCGAGAAACTGGAGAGTTTCGGAATCAAGGTTGAACGCGGCCTTGCCGGGACCGGTGTCGTCGGCATTGTCGAAGGCAACCAGCCCGGTTCAAGGGCAATCGGTCTGAGGGCGGACATCGACGCGCTCGATATATATGAACAGACCAACAAGCCCTACGCCTCGAAGAACCCCGGCAAGATGCATGCCTGCGGCCATGACGGCCACACAACCATGCTCTTGGGGGCGGCAAAATATCTGGCCGACACCCGTGACTTTGCCGGCACCGCCTATCTGATCTTTCAGCCGGCGGAAGAGAACGAAGGCGGCGCCCGGGTTATGGTCGAGGAAGGCCTGTTCGAGAAATACCCCATGGAAGGCGTCTACGGCATGCACAACTGGCCCGGCGTCGACGTCGGCAATGTCGGCATGCGGACCGGACCGATCATGGCGTCCTACGATATTTTCGAGATCACCGTCACCGGCAAGGGATCCCATGGCGCCATGCCGCACCAGGGCATCGATCCGGTGGTAATTGCCGCCCAGATCGTGACAAACCTGCAATCCATCGCCAGTCGCACCGTCGACCCACTTGAATCGGTCGTGGTATCCGTGACGCAGATCCATGGCGGCGACGCCTACAACGTCATCCCCCAGGAAGTCGAACTGAAAGGCACGGTACGCAGCTTTCTGACCGAGATCCAGGATCACGCGGAAGAGTCGATCAAGCGGATTGCGTCGTCCGTAGCATCAGCTCACGGTGCCGAGGCCCAGGTGCACTACGAACGCCGCTATCCGCCGACCGTAAACGCTGCCGCCGAAACAGAGGTCGCCGCACGCATTGCCGGCGACGTAGTCGGTCCGGAAAATGTCAGGACGGATGTGACCCCGGTCATGGGGTCGGAAGATTTCGCCTTCATGCTCCAGGAAAAGGCCGGCAGCTACATCTGGATGGGCGCCGGCAAGGAGAGCGCCAATCTGCATAGCCCGCACTTCGACTTCAACGACGAGATCCTGCCGATCGGAGCGTCATATTGGGCTCACCTGGTGGAAGACACGCTTCAGACCGACCGCTGAAATCGATCGCTACACTCCAAGTGCAACCCCGTCGTGGCCGGGATCGGCACCGCCGCTGAGACGGCCACCGTCAATGCGGATGCCGTGAACGGCACCAATGCCGAAGGTCAGGGCCGAACGGATGACGTCGTACCCCTGGTCTCGCAGCGGTTCGACCGCATAGTCCGGAATCCGGTTCATGATGTCGATTGCTTCCGATGTTGACGAAAACCGTGGCACCGAGACTGCATCCGACATGCTCATGTCGAAGTCGAGCACATTGAGGATCGCCTGAAGGACCCCCATGGCGATCTGTGTTCCACCCGGAGCGCCCACCACCACATGGGGTGCACCGTCCTTGAACACAATCGTCGGACAGACCGAACTGAACCGGCTCTTGCCCGGCGCAATCGAGCCCGTTCGTCCCGGTCTTGGATCGAACACCGCCATGCAGCCGTTATACATGAACCCCAGGCCGTCGCTGATCACGCCCGACGGCATGCCGAGGGAGTGGGTCATGGTTACGCACATCCCATTTTCATCGACAACCGCCACATGGGTCGTGTCCTTGTGTTCGGGCAACGTCAGGCGGGTTACCGTTGCCCGCTCACCGGCCTTGATGCGCCCTGCCAAGTCGGCGGCATAGTCCTTCGACGACAGATGCACCGGGATCGCCTTGAACGCCGGGTCACCCATATGTTCGTCTTTATCGGAGGTGGCGATCTTCATGGCCTCGCAAACAACGCGGATATATTCCGTGCTGTTGTGGCCCATGTTTGCCAAATCGAAATTTTCAAGAATATTGAGCATTTCCATCAACATAAGGCCCCCGCCGGGAGGGTGATTCGTGGCGACGGAATATTCCCGATAGGTACCCTTCAGAGGATCGTTTCGTGTGGTCTGGTAACCCGCCAGGTCGTCCCGGGTGATCAGCCCGCCATGGGCCTTCATGTCGGCCTCGATCTGTTCGGCGATTTCGCCATGGTAGAAAACCTCGGGCCCTTCCCGGGCGATCAGTCCAAGTGTCCGGGCCAGATCGGGATTGTTCACGTGCTCGCCAATTTTCTTGACGGTGCCGTCGGGGCGGAAATAGATGTTCTTGCCGATGTTTGAGAAGGCAAGGCGTTCGGCGACGTCAACCCGGCCCTGGTCAGCGCCATGGGTCCACCAGTAATGCACGTGGGGGCGCACCAGGAACCCGCGTTCGGCCTGGGTCACCGCCGGGGCACAGACGTCACTCCACTCCCAGGTTCCATAGTCTCGGATCGCTTCATGGTAGGCCAGCAGCGACCCCGGCGTCGTCACTGCCTGGTACCCGAGGTCGTTGACGTTGCCTTCGAGCACGAAACCGAAGCCGTCACGTGCCTCGCCTTCCAGCAGGTCCTCCCACATGTGAGGCGTGGCCTTCAGGGGTGTCTTGCCGTGAAAATCGATGCAGGTATGAAGGCCTGAACCCGGATCGTAGATCTGGCATGAGCCGAACCCTGCAATCCCGCACATCTGCGGGTCGACCACGCCCTGAACCAGGGCAGCAGCCATTGCAGCGTCGACGGCATTGCCGCCGCGCATCAACACACGGGCACCGGCTTCGGAGGCTTCCGGCTGAGCGGCCACGATCATGGCCTTATGCTGCTGTGACATGTCGGTCTTTCTTCCTTGTGTGCTGGCAATGCCGATTCGGGTTGGAACCATGGAGAATACAGACAATCGCCGTGACGACAAACCGGGTTGACGGGGCGTTCAAGAAACCCTATCGCGAGCCCTGCCGGGCGACGTTAGGCCCGTTTCTGCAGTTAACGAGGTATCGCCATGTCACTACCCATTCATCACATGATTTCATCAGGCCCGCAGCCGGTCGCCCCTTTCTCCCATGCCGTTGAAGCGGATGGTTGGATTTTTGTGACCGGCCAGATGCCGACCGACCCGAACGATCCGGAGGCCCCGTTGCCCGAGGGTGTCGAGGCCCAGACCAGACGGGTCATGGACAATCTGATCATTGTGCTTGAAGGCCTCGATCTTGGCCTTGAGAACGTGACCTTTGCACGGGTCTACATCACCGAATTCGAACGCGACTACAAAGCCATGAACGACGCTTACAAGTCCTATTTCGAACCTGGGAAACTGCCCGGCAGAACTTGCGTCGGTGTCACCGGTCTGGCGGTCAGCGCCCTGGTTGAAATCGACCTGATCGTGCGCCGCCCCTGACTGGCACAATGCGGCTTACTCTAGCCTGAAGGCCGCCACGGGGTCGCCGAGCCGGTCACGATCGGGAGCGACTCCAAGGCCGGGCGTCTGGGGCACGACGAGATGGCCGTCTTCCATCGCGGGGCCGCCGTGTGCCAGCGACTGAACGTTGTAGACCTGAAGATCGACCGCGCCGCGCATCACGCGCGGAGCCGTGGCGACGGCCAGATGGCCGGCAGCAGCCTGGGCGATTTCGCCGCCGGCCGCTTCCTGCACCCAGACGCTGATTCCGGATTCAGCGCAAAAATCTGTCATCCGTCGGGCCTGGGTCAGCCCGCCGACGCGGGATATCTTGAGTTTTAAGCCGTCGATCGCCCCGTCCGCCCACGCCTGGTAGAGCACGGAGGGTTCCGTCATGATCTCATCAAGCACCAGGGGAACAGCTGTCCGCCGGGCCACTTCCAGACACTCCTGATATGTCCGGCACGGCTGTTCGATATAAGCTGGCGTGCCCGACAGCATGTCGGCGATCCGCAGGGCATCGTCCCGGGTCCAGGCACCGTTGGCGTCGACCAGCAGGTATTCATCGCCCTCCAGAGCATCGAGCAGCGCACGCACGCAAGCCAGGTTTTCCGATAGGGTGCCTGAGAGTTTCGGGCTGAAGTGTTGATACCCCCGGTCGCGAAGATCACGCATGGCGGCAACCAGTTCGCCCGGAACGGTCGACGATATCAGGCCGCCGGGAACAGGCACACGATCCCCATGGACACCCCCGAGCAACGCAGACACGGACAGTCCGGACATCTGGCCCAGCAGATCCCAAAGTGCGGTCTCCACCGCTGACTTGGCGTAGGGCTGGCCAGCGACTGTCCGGTCCATCACGCCCAGCAGCGCACCAATATTGGTTGCATCACACCCTGGAATCTCCGGGCCGATCACCTGCAGAGCCGCCCGAACGCCTTCGGCAAAGGCCGGCAGATAGGTTCGGCCAAATGGGCACACCTCTCCCCAACCGGACAACCCGGTATCGCTTTGCAGTTCCACAATTGTGCTGTCGACTTCCGTCAGGCCTTTTACACTGGAATAGGTGACCGGACGGCGCATCTCATAGCGCACTTTGTAAAGCGACATCGCTGCGATGATCATGGTGGATTGTTGTGCCCTGAAAAGTTTTGTTGTGATGTTCTTTGGTGCGGGATCTACAGACAAACACATCCGGCATTGTGTTAGCAAGACCGGCCCGTCCGGTCAGGTTTGCCGTGGATTAATGCCGATGACTATCTGTTACAAGAAGCCCTGCAAAGATTCCTGCTCAATTTAATTGAGAAATTGCAGCTACTTACTGACAGAACGCCAGATTTCTAGTTTCTTTAATTCTCTTGAGAAATGTTTTGCTCAGGAAACGATGTCGAGTGTCTTTTCCTGCAACCGGTCCGCCACGGTCAGCACCTTGAGCAGGGCATTGTAACTTGTTTCCGCGCGTTTCAGATCGGTCAAGGGTGTGATGAGATCGCTGGAGAGATCAGGCAGGGTTGGACGATCGAGAGGCCGCCCGCTTGCAGCAGGAGTGCTGGCCTGGCCCGCCTCGGTGTTGGGCGTGCCGGCATTGACGATCGTGCGTGCAGCGGCGTTGAACTGATCGACGGCGGCATGCAGACCGGTCGCTGCTGTGGAGATCGCGGAGATCATGGGATTTATCGTACGACCGTTCCCTTAAACATCCATGAATCGTGGACGACAAATTGCAGGAACTCGCGCAAGGGTATGGTGGACCGGAGGAGCGACCGGAATACAATCCGACATCTCCTCCGGCATACCATGACTGGCTACGCAATACCCTACGCCAGCGCTGCTTTCTTGTAAGCAAGCACCGTGCCAGCGAAAATTTCACGCAAAACCGCTATATATGGTGTGTTGCAGGGTAGGCACCACCAGGTGCTGAATGAGCCACGCGGCAATTTTTGCAGGCTTTGCAAATTGCAATGCAAACTGCAGTGTCAGTCACCGTTCAGGGATGTCCAGTGCCGCATGAACCGGTCAAGCCACTGGTGAAGTGGCCGGTCATGCCGTTTTCGGCCTTCAAAATGCGCGTCACGCTGTTGCGCGCCCTTGAGATCGAAACGCTGACGGCCATGGATCGTCCAGCGGTGCATCATGGCAAGCGTCAGTTCGGAGTGAAATTGTATGCCGAATGCGTTCTGTTGATAAACAAAGGCCTGGTTTTCAAAAACATCGTTGGTGGCAAGCAGGGTTGCGTCGCTCGGCAAGCTGCAGCCTTCACGATGCCACTGATAGACATGTCCCGGCCATTCTCCCAGGCTTTGTCCGGCCTGTGTCGGCCTGATCGGATAATACCCGATTTCCACATGGCCATCCGGATGTTCGGTGACTTCTCCACCCAGAGTCTTCACCATCATCTGGGCGCCCAGGCAAACGCCGATGAATGGTTTTTTCTCCTTGAGAGGAACATTGATCCAGTCGATCTCGCGGCCAATGAACTCGTCGTCGTCGTTGGCGCTCATGGGCCCACCGAAGACCACGGCGCCAAAATATCCGTCGAGGGATTCAGGCAATTCATGCCCCAGGGGCGGACGCCTGATATCCAGATCATAGCCGTTGGCCCGCAACCAGTTTCCGATCCGGCCTGGTGTCGAGTTGACCTGATGTACGACAATCAAAACCTTGGGCCGGGCACCATCGGCTCCGTTGCCGGGGGCTTTACCGGATACGTTATTGTGCGCGTCAAGGCGCACATCTCCGAGGAATTCGTCACCAAGTCCGTTAAGCACTCAACCCACCATCCAGTTTGATTTCGGCCCCAGTCATAAACCGCGATTCGTCGCTTGCTAAATAAACCACAGCATAGCCCACGTCTTCAACAGTACCAATCTGCCCCAGCGGGATCTGTGCTGCAAGTTTTGCACGCGTCCCTTCCGGGTCCGCCTGGCCGACGATCCCGTCAAGCATGCCGGTATCGACAAAGGCCGGGTGAACAGAATTTGCCCGGATATTGTAACCTTTGCGCGCGGCATGAAGGGCAACGGATTTGGTCATGAGCCAGACGCCGGCCTTTGCCGCGTTGTAGGCGGCCAGATTGTGACCTGCCACGAGGCCGGAAATCGATGAAATGTTGACGATCGATCCCGGCGCGTGACGCTTCATGACAGCGAGCGCTTTCTGGCACCCCAGAAACACGGATGTCAGATCGGTATCGATAACCCTTTGAAAACTCGCGAGATCTGCGTCCTCGACCGACCCGAGCAAGCAGATCCCTGCGCTGTTGACCAGAACATTGAGGCCACCCATAGCGGTCTCGGCTTGCTGAACGGTCCGCGTCCAATCCGATTCCGACGTCACATCGAGAGCCATCGGGAAACACTGGCCGGGATATTCCGCCAACAGCCCGTCGCACGTCTTGTGAACAGCGTCCTCGTCGATATCGCTTAGCGTGACGCTTGCGCCCTCACCCGCCATCATGCGCGCACACGCCCGTCCGATCCCTGCCGCCGCACCGGTTATCAGAGCCTTCTTTCCGTCGAGGCGGCCCATGAATGTGTTCCTCAAGCTCTCTTGAGTTGAAGAAAGCGGACCACCTCAAGCATCATCCCTTTGGGTATGTAGGGCGCTATCCAGGCACTTGCCTTGTTCATGAACCCGGGCACCACAGTACGCTTGCCTTTCAGGAACCCCTGATATCCCAGTTCCGCAACCATATCGGGAGTCATTCCGGGCATGGCCTTGAGCAGCTTTGCATTTTCAAGCCCCGCCACACTTTGAAATCCGGTCGCCACCGGTCCGGGACAAACCGCCGTCACTGTCAGTCCGGTTCCGCGCAACTCATTGCTCAGGGCTTCGCTGAATGACAGAACATAGGCCTTGGTCGCGTAATAAACCGCCATGAAGGGACCGGGCATGAAGGCCGCCGTCGAGGAGATATTGATCAGGCCGCCCCGGCGATTTTGTTTCATGGGCTCCAGATACCGAAGCGACAGCTCGGTCAGAACCCTGATATTGAGATCGATCATCGCAAGTTGCTGGTCCCGGTCGAGAGTATCAGCCGGCCCGTTCAGACCAAATCCCGCATTGTTGACCACGATTTCCGGTTCGACACCGATGCGTTCCAGTTCCTTGTCGATTTCGGCAGCCGCGCCGGGCTGGGTCAGGTCCAGTGGCACGGTCGCCACCGGGAGATCGTATTTGGCCGTGATAAGCCCGGACACACGCGTCAATTCCGAATTTGATCGTGCCACCAGAACCAATGCATAGCCGTCCGCTGCGAGACGCTTGGCAAAGGCCTCTCCGATGCCTCCGGATCCACCAGTAATAAGAGCCACACGCCGTTCTGACTTCTTGGGTTCTTCTGCCATGCAATTCTCCGCCGCCAGCACCGAAAACCGGTTTAACCTGGACACATCCTCTAAATCATCGGCTTCAGCCGGTTACAGATCTTTTTCGTCAGTTTTTGTTTCCGACAGGCCTAGTTTGGCTTCAACCTGTTGGCGCAGATTGACCCTGTCACGCGTTGACACGCCGAGCAGTTCGGCAACCCGCCAGACCAGATTGGATTCAAACTCGTCCAGGGTGCCGTCAACGAGAACCAGTTCCCACAACATTCGCACGACATCGCAGCGGCCGGACTGATCAAGTTCTTCGGCAATGGTCGATGTGTACCGGTAAAGGTCAACCGCGTCGTCTTCGTGTTTTTCCGCTTCCGCAACCAGCCATTCGGTTTCAAAATCGGAAAGTTTGAACCGCTTCTGAAGCAAAAGGCGAAGCTGAATATTCTCCTGGTTCTGTCGTTCACCGTCGATCCTGCAGGCGTGAACCAGGAGTGCAGCAAGCGCTGTCTTGAAGTCGGTCTTCTTGTCTGCAGTTTCCGCTGCAAACACGGTGCCGAATATCTCGGAAAGTCTGTCGAACATTATGAGGCAAGATCCTGAGTGGCGAGCGGATTGAGACGATCTTATTGAAGCGACCTTGTAGTTCACCTCAGTATAGATATTCAATCGGGGCAGGTACAGTACACCGGTGCCTCAACCGTGGTTGTCCGGTACTCTGGTACCAACGAAAACACTTATTGATCGACCGCAGACTTATCCGGCAGTGGGTGCATTGTCGTCGAGCATGGCCTGAAACCGGCGATAGGCAGGCCGGGCATTATGCCATGAGGCAAAGCGGCCGCCCAACCACCAGCAGATCAGGGTTACAGCGTATGCAAGATACGCATCGACGGCATAATGCCAGCCCAGATGAATTGAGCCAATGAAGATCACGAACGCATATAGTGCGAACGCAATACCCAGTTTTCGGTTTACGGGCCAGACGGCCAGCACGAACAGCAACGCGGTCGCATTGTGCATACTTGGCATGGCCGAGATCCCGGCAACCAGCGCGTTCTCCCCGGTATAAGCAGCCCAGAGCATCTCCTGCATCGGCAAGGCATCCACGGTGTAGACCTCATGAACACTGCGCAGGTAGCTCATCAGACCGACATAGGGATCAGGCGACAGACCGAGGTTTGAGTAGAATACCGGTCCCGCCGATGACAACATGAAGGCCAGCACGCCACCTCCCAGCATCCAGGTCAGCATGAACGACGCAAAGAAACGTGTGCGCAGGTGGCTGAGCCGGGTGTCGAAGGCGAGCCACATCCACACCATCCACGTGAGGATCAGCCATACGACGTAACACTTGGAAATGATGAACGTGATGATCGGATGACCGATTACCGGCTGTAGCAGTTGCCAGGGATGCTGGCCGAAGTGCATCCACCGGTCCAGCTCCATGAACGCCTCGTCCCAGGTAAATGGATTGACCACGGGAAGATTGGCCTTCAAATGGCCAAAGACACACATGAACGCAAATATCGCCAGGAACATCGGCAAGCCGATGACATAACGTCTGGTATCGGAAACGTCCGACTTCAGAATCTTGAATAACTCCGAAAGGGGCCGTTCCGGTTTGACCTTTGTCACAAGGTGGTAAAGGCGAAACAATGTCAGGGCGAGCAATGCCGACGCCGTCATGGCCGGCACGGCGGCCACCACAAACATCTGCACCATTTTCCAGATGTTGAACTGATCGGCGCCAGGCAAACGGAACACCAACACCCAGCTAATCAACGCGTAAGCAAGCACGGTCGCACAAAACACCCACTGTGCCGCAAACCCCGCTACCATCAGATTGAAAAACCTGGCTGTATTGAGGGCGACGATCTGACGGCGTGATCGTGTTTCGGCTGTCAGGGACAGACTCATACGGACGGTTCCTTACGGTACGGCAACCGTCGCAGTATTACCGAGCATTATTACAATTCCGTAAAACGGCAAGCACGGCGAATCACCCGTTAGATCATGCCGGCGATCTCATGGGCCATCTCACGAGCTGCCGGCCCGGTCTGCATTTCTGAAAACCCAGAACCGCCCAAGCAGATAACTTATCGGCGGCACAAGCGTGACGATCAGAGCCAGAGCCACAGGATAGGGTCCCTGCAACAGGGTCGTCACGACGTAGACAATCCCCTGGTTCAGCACCAGTCCCAGTGCTGTTGCGATGGCAAAGCGTGGCGCACTTGATCCGTGGGTCGCGGTGGATTTGAACGTCCAGCGATGGTTGCCGGCATAGGACACGGAAAACGACATGCAGAAGGCGATCAAGTTTGCCCAGAAAGGAGGGACATTCCAAATGACATGCAACGCCAGACCGATCGACACATGAAGCACCGTGGCAGCCACGCCGACCACGCCAAATCGAAACACCGAATGTGAAAACATCCGGTTCATGGTCTCTCGTCAGTCTTCACCATGAGTACGCCCCGTATCCGATTGACGGCAAGACCAGGACCCTTTCACCTGACGCGTTCAGGGGGTTGCAGACTTCCGGGTCCACGAGGGCTCTGCCCGCTCCGCCGGTACGATACCATGGTTCCTGTTGACCAGGTAGAGTGGCCGGTGCTGTATTTCCGCGAAAACACGGTGGAGATGTTGGCCAAGAATTCCCAGTGCCAGAATGTTCACGCCGCCAAGCAGGAGCACCGCCACCAGGACGGAAGCATGGCCAGGCACGCCTGTACCGTGGAACAAAGTGCTGCCCATCAGCACCGCGGCGCAAACCAGAGCAACCGCGATAATTGAACCGCCCACCCAGGTCCAGAAACGCAACGGCACCGTGCGACCCGACACAACGCCGTCGAATACAGTATTCCAGACCTTCCTGCGGTCCCCTCTGGAGTCTTTCGCCACCGGAAGGTCGCGGCGGTAAGGCACGCTTGCCTGCCTGAATCCGACCCATCCGAAGGCACCTCGCCGGAACCGGCTGCGTTCAGGCATCCTCCGAAGGGCATTGATGACTTTGCGATCCATGAGCTGGAACTCACAACGGTCGCGGCGATAATCTACATCGGCAGCCGCGCCAGAGACCCAGGAGAACAACACCGTCATGATGCGCCTGGCAAATCCGCCGCCTGACGGGGTAGATGCCTGTGCGTAGACCACGTCGAAGCCCTCCTGCCATTTGGTGTGCAGACGTTCGATGACTTCCGGCGGATCCTGCAGATTGGCGTCTAACGACACCACCGCATCGCCTGACGCATGGTCAAGACCGGCGGTCAGGGCGGCATCCCTTCCGAACTCTCGCGACAATTCGACAACCTTGAACCGACCGTCCAGTTGCCTCAATTCGAGCAGGGCGGCAAGAGTGCCATCCGTACTACCGTCGTCCACGCAGATAATCTCATGGCTCTGTGTAATCTTCTCCGCGATCGGAGTGACCCTCGCGAACAAGGCTGCAAGTTCATTTTCCGCATTGTGCATCGGTATAACGATGGACAGCTCGGGCGCGCAGTTCTCGCTCACCGGTATCTTGTCGGCATCTTTGGTCATTGGCCTTCCTCGTAATCGCGAAGAATGACCCTACTGCGCGGGGCTTAAAATTCGGTTTCGGCGGCGTCGGGCGCAAAAACGGTGTGTTCGGTATCGATACCCTTGAAATCAAAGTGTCCGAGGTTTTCGAATGCCCCTCCATGAATACGCGCAAAATCCTGAGAAACCAGAATTGGTCGTGACAACTGGCGCGTCAGGCCTTCAATTCGGCTGGCCAGATTGACGGCCGGCCCGACGACGGTAAAGTCGAGCCGGTTTTCACCACCCACATTTCCGTAAAGCACATCGCCAAAGTGAAGTGCGATGCCAAAGTCAATTTGGTGATCGTCGCCGGCTAATCCATCATTGCGTTCCGCAAGAAGGGCTTCGCAACTACGGGCGGCGGCCAGTGCCCGCACGGCCGCGTCGGTTGGATCGTCGCTATCGGGCTGGAAAATGGCCATGACGGCATCGCCAATGAACTTCAGAACTTCGCCATTCTGGGCCTCGATTGAAGACGTCACGATTTCGAAGTACTCGTTGAGCAACCCGATCAACACATCGCCGGACACATGTTCGGAAAGCGTTGTAAAACCCTTCAGGTCCGAAAACCAGATCACCGCCCGGATGGTCTCCTGCATGCCTCGTTTTATCGCACCGTCGAGCACACGCTGACCGGCGACCGTGCCGACATATGTATCCAGCAAGGTGCGCATCACTGTGCGCATGTAGATCGCTTCTTCCAGCGCCGACACATAGGGCGTGATGGTTTCAAACAACCGGAGTTCCGCCGGTTCGAACCCGCCGGGACGATCGGTGGCATAAGACACGGCCTTGAAGGTTCCGTCCGAGAAGGGCAGAGGCATGACCACATAGTCCGTCAGGCCGTCCGACCTGAGATCCGCCAGGACGCCAAACTCTCCCTCAACGGGAGGCTCCTCCAGCAAGCATCGAACCGGACGTCCTTCTTCGTAAACAATCCTGAGCGGGCTGTTGTCGAACATGTGCCTTGTCTCGGGAAGCATCTGGAATCCGCGTCCGGTCGTTCCCTTGCCTTGCTCCCAAAGTCCCAGAACAGAAAACAGTTGTGGATGAAGGGTCGGAATACCGGTCGACACCCTTTTGACCGGCAGCCCGGCTTCTACCAATCGCTCACCGAAAGCGTTGAGGTACACCGAATCCACGGAAATGAGACGTGCATGTCCGATCAGCCACGCACATATCGCACTGGTTTCGGGATGTTCGTCCGGCATGACCTTGTCCGTAGTCTCATTTCTGCTGCAACTGATCGTGGTCGATCTCGTCTGCATGACCGAAAAGGTGCGATCAAACTTAAAATGACCGGTCGACGTCCGCCAACACGGTTTTCATCACTCAAGACGCTTCCGGATGGCATCACCGGCAGTTTTCAACTGAACCTGTTCGGCATCACTCAACGGGAATTCAACGACGTCGATCAGCCCGCCGAGACCGAGGTGACACGGTACGCCGAGGACGACACCCTCGATTCCATATTCTCCATCCATCATCACCGATACCGGAACAGGACCGGAGCGTGCGCCTCGAATGTGATCGATGATCTCGATGATGGCATGGGCAGGCGCCAGCGCCGCCGAGCCGGTCTTGCGCAAAGCGACGACCTGACCGCCACCGGTGATCGCATCGGTGACACACGACTGGATGGCGCCGTCATCGAGAAAATCATTTAACTCCCGACCGCTGATTCGTGCCCGCGACACGATTGGCGCCATCTCGTCGCCGTGACTGCCGAGCGTCATGGCTTCGACATCGCCGACCGGCACCCCGGCCTTGTTGGCAAGCGCCTTTCGGAACCGGCTCGAGTCCAGCGTCCCTGCCATGCCGATCACCTGTGACCGGGGAAACTGTGTGGCCCGCAACATCTCCACCGTCATTTCATCGAGTGGATTGGTCACCACAATGATGATGGCGTCGGGAGCACCGGTGCGCACCGCTTCAGCCACGGCCTGGACGACTCGCCGATTGATCTGCAGGAGGTCCGCACGCGACATGCCCGGTGTCCGGGGTCTGCCCGCTGTCACCACGACGACATGGGCGCCCTCGACTAGGGAAAGTGCGGTTCCGCCCGTCACCATTGTGCTTGAACGGGTAATTCCCGCAGCGTGGTTGAGATCGAGGGCAATTGACTCCGCCAGCCCGGGCACCACATCGATCAGGACAATCTCTTCGGCGATTTCCGCATTGGCCGCCATGTGTGCGACACTGGCACCGACGCCACCGGCACCGACAAGAGCCACCCGCGTCAACCGCTTCGCATTCTGAGCCGGTCGTTGCTGCGGTGTGGTCCACTTGGGGTTACGCCGGTAGAGGGAACGCCGTGCCGCCGTTGCGCCATCGGTTTCCAGAACTCTCGGACGCTCGACCGGTCCGTCAACCAGCGCGATCTTCAGACGATCCGCCGATTCCCGGGCCGTGACGGTCACGATATCGCCCGACATGACCTCGATCGTGCGCCGCCCGCGCTGGGCGGCCTCGGTTATATGTTCTGCACCTATGACCCGTGCCGCCATCAGCCACCTTCTACGCCGGTCACCGCGTTGATTGCATCGACGGCGGCCTCCATGGCCACTTCAACAGAGGCTTCGGAACCTGACATGAACAAACGCCCGTAACGGCCAAGAGCCCTGACTTCGATGATGTCGATATCCGCCTTCTTTTCCGCCTCGTTTGCCGCCAGTGCAATATAGGCCGCAGGCGCACATTCGACGATACCAAGTGTCTGACCGGGAACGATCAGGGATCCCGACGCCCACTTGTTCAGCAACTGCGCCTGGTAGGGCTCCACCGAATTGATGATCTGGGTCGATTCGAGTTTCGGTTTGATCCGGCTTTCGACACTCTGTCCAAGCTGGCCAAGAATGGCGTCGCGCGCGGCGACGATTTCCGTGTTGACCGGGGAACGCAGGATAAAGAATCCGAATTCGCGCTCGACAATCTGGCTTGTGGCTTCCGTCCGGCTCGCCTTGAGGGCGACGTCGACCAGAGAGAACACCTCATTTCCGGGAGCCAGTTCACCGATCAGGATCGAATCTCCCGCAAGCGGGATCGAGCCCTGGACGGTTGCCCCGTTATAGGCGGCAAATTTGGGCTGCAGGCGGTCGATCTGCACGAGGGCGCGAATTGTAAGACTGGATGCCAAGGTTATTCTCCAAACAGCTCATAGATATCGCGCCATGGACGCGATTCGTAGGCCACACGCTTGATGTTGATCAGATGCAGGGCATTGACATTGTCTGACGTCATGGAACCCGACGACGTTCCTGTACCAAGCATGAAGCTGGGCTCGATGTCGGTGGAAAAGCCCATACCGCCGGCAATCGCCGGGGTGTTGACCAGAACGCGGCCCGTGGGAATGCGGCTGAAATCGGCCACCACCTGCGGATCGTCGCTATGAACCACCGACGTGTGGCCCCAGCCGCCGAACCGGGCAACCTGGTTGGCCTTGTCGATCCCCTGGGCCTCGGTCTGGGTCTCATACCACGCCAGGACCGGGTTGAGTTTCTCCGCCGACAATGGTGTCGCGCGGCCAACATCGGATTCCTCACACACCAGAACCCGGGTCCGCGGCGGAATGTCAAAGCCTGACAATTCGGCAAGACGGGCTGCGGACTGTCCCACATGATCGGGATGTATCATCAGGTCACGTGTAAAAAGCAAAGCGGCCAGCCGGTCGGACTCAGCACGGGTGCAGAAATACGCCCCCTTCAGCTTCATCTCGTGGCGCAGTTCCCGGGCAATCGGCTGGTCGGCAATGATGGCCTGCTCCGACACGCACGCGGTGCCATAGTCGAAGCTCTTGGACATCAGGATCTGCTCTGCGATTTCGCCCAGATCATGGGCCTTGGAACGATGCACATAACACGGCACATTGCCTGGCCCGACCGCCAGAGTCGGCTTGCCGGAGGAATAAGCCGCCTTCACCATCGCGGAACCTCCGGTCGCCAGGACGAGGGACGTACGCCGGTGTCGCATCAACTCGTCGGTCCCCGCGATTGTAACTTCATCGAGGCACTGGATGAGGCCGGTCGGCGCCCCCGCCTGTTCCGCCGCCCGCGCCATGACGTGCGTGGTTTCCTGCCCGCACTTGATGCCGCGGGGGTGCGGCGCGCAGACAATGGCATTGCCTGCCTTCACTGCCGACAGAACCTTGAAGAGAATTGTCGAGGTCGGGTTGGTAACCGGTATGAGGGCAGCGACCACGCCCATGGGCTCACCGATCGCTGCAACCTTGGTGACGTCATCCTGCCAGAGGACGCCCAGCGTCGTGATGGAACGCAGCCAGTCGGCAACCGATACCGTACAGAAGAGATTCTTGTACCGCTTGTCGGCCGCATTGCCATACCCGGTCTCGTCCGCTGCCAGTTGACCCAGGCGGGCACATTCCGGTTCGGCGGCCCGGGCCATGGCTTGAACGATTTCATCGATCGCCGCCGGTTCCATGCCGAGAAACTTGTTGTAGGCCTCCCAGGCGGTATCGGCAGCACGGCGCGCGGCGGCAATCGAGCGAAGATCCGCGTCCATCAGATCTCTCCCTCTGCTATCGCTTCCATCGATCGGCGTGCCTCATCCAGGTCGCCACAGCTCAGTCCGATGTTTTCAAGGCGTCGTCCGGCAAGCAGCAAGTCACTGCCCAGCACCGCACACGCCATGGAAATCATCGATTGAGTCGTCGGCACGTCGACACGGGCGATGGCTGCCGCGGAAACCAGAGGCACAAGAGAACCGATGACAGCACAACGCACCAGATGAACCGCTTGGTCCCGGTTCGGCACCGGACGGGATCCCTCCCCTGATGCCGCACCGGCATTCAATTCGTACCATTCCCTGTTGTCGGGGACGGTCCGCACGCCCCAGCGGGCCGCCACCTTGCGGCGCTCCTCGGCCATGGAACGCATGACGGCCCTGTGGTTGTCGCCAATCAGATTGCGGAACGTTGACTGCTCCGCCAGGGGCACTGCGCCCATGGGCAGATTCGGGCCGCCCGGCGGCATCGCCGGACCGCCAAGCAACAGAGCACCGGTTTCGATAAAGCCGCTGGCATCGCAAAAACCAGATTCGATGATGTTTGCCGCCGGCACCAGGTTCGGCAGGTAGACTTTGAGGGCGGCAAGAGTGTTCTGGTTTCTGCCGGGCAGAACACCGCACTTCGTCGTTCCGATTGCGCTCAGGTGCAGGACGTTTCGTTCCTTGGCCACCCACCACGGCAGGGCGCCTGGCTCAACGATCGTGACGTCTGTCCGGTTGCCGCCGACCCGCAGGTTCCAGGCCATCTCAACCGCACCCAGCGTGCGGCCCGGCGCAATGACTATGATCTGACCGTCCTTGAGATGGCCGGCAAGCACCAGGGAGTATGTGCGCTGCTTGAGAACCGGGCCGGTGACGAAAATAACGTCGGCATGGGACACCGCCTCGTCCAGTTCGGACGTCAGTTGAATTGACGGCGAATCGCCTTGATCGATCTGGTAGTTGCCCACCGGTCCCGCCCCGCGCACGGATATGACTCCGGCATTGCGTAAGGGTTCGAGCTCGGCACGATAGGCCGAGAACATCAGCACCTCGGCACCTTCAGAAAGACAATGACAGGCGATGGCCTGAGCTTCGAGGCCGGCCCCCAATACCGTCACCTTGCCTACCGGAGGCAGGTCGACGCCTGCATCGGCGCGGGTGCCGGTCAGGGCACCTGTCATTCTTTGAAAGTCGGCCGTGCTCATGGGGCGCGTTGCCTTTCAATCGGGATCGTCGGTTCTGAAAACCGGCTCACCGGGACATGCGAGATCGCCCGGTTACTCGGCACCACCGCTCAGGTCCGCCAGCATGTCGTTGAGTTCGTCATGGGGCCGGGGGATGACATGAACGGCAATGACTTCGCCAATCTTGTTGGCCGCCACGGCGCCGGCATCGGTGGCCGCCTTGACCGCGCCAACTTCGCCCCTGATGATAGTCGATACCAGACCGCCACCGGACTTGGTGTGGCTGACGATGGTGACATTGGCCGCCTTGACCATGACGTCGGCCGCTTCGATCGACGCAACAATGCCTCGGGTTTCGATCATGCCGAGGGCCGATTGACCGGGTGCAATTTTCTGGGCCATTGGTGGTGTTTCCTCTCTGTGCGTTATGGGGCGTTGTAGACGGAATGCCCGTCCAGTGAGATCTCGTCGATGATCGCGATAATGGTTGCGTCCGTGGCAATGCCGCTGGTCTGGGACGGCAGGCGTGCCGCCGACCCGGTGGTCACGAGCACCATGTCGCCGGGCCCGGCACTGCAAATGTCGAGCGCGACGACGGAGGCTTCGAGAACATTGCCCTCGGCATCCAGCACGTCGACAACCAGCATTCTCTGTCCCGAAAACTGGCTGTCCTTTACCGTTCCGGTGACGACACCTCTGACACGGGCAATTTTCATTACAGGTTACTCAGGTAGCGTTCTGTCTCCACCGGCGTCACTTGATTGGCCATGAATTCCAGTTCGCGTTCGGCCTGCTGGATCAGGATCGTGAGGCGGTCATCGCCGATCACCGATTTCATGAAATCCGACTCCTTGGCCAGAGCAACCGCTGTTGCAAGATCGGTCGGGAGTGGATCTGCATCTTCCGTTTCATAGCCGTTTCCGTCGGTCACCGCGGTCGGCTCAAGACCCTGTTCGATACCATCCAGACCGGCGGCAATCTCGCAGGCAAGATGATAATAGGGATTGCAGTCCGCTGATCCGTCCCGTTTTTCCACACGGGTGGCACTCGGCGATCCTTCGATCACCCGCAGGCCCACCGTCCGGTTGTCGTAGCCCCAGCAATTGTTGATCGGACAGAATGTGTAGGGTTGGCGGCGGCGGTAGGCATTCGGTGTCGTCGCCGCAGCGAGTGTCATTTCGACCATGCGTGACTGCATGCCGGCCAGGTAGGAAAACCCGATCTTGCTCAGCTTGCCATTGTCCGAAAAGGCGTTTTCGCCATCTTTCCAGAGCGAATGATGGGCGTGAAAGCCGTTGCCCGACTGTTCGATGAAGGGCTTTGACATGAAGGTCGCCAGGTAGCCGTGTCTTAGCGCCAGTTCCTTGACCAGGCTGCGAAACATGACGACCCGGTCGGCCGCCAGCAGAGCCTCGTCGTAACGGATGTTCACTTCGACCTGGCCGGGTGCGTATTCCGGGTTGGATTGTTCGATCGGAATGCCCATCTCGTTGATCTGAATGCGGATCGGTCCAAGTACGTGTTCGAGTTCTGCTGCACGCGCGAGGGAGTAGACCTGAATACCGGAGTCCCGGGGCTGCTTGGTTTCCGGATCAAGCAGGTAGAATTCGAGTTCGGTGCCGACATTGACCGTGTAGCCCATGGCCGTGGCCCGGGCGACCTGTGCTTCCAGGGCGCCGCGAGGGTCGATCGGCACCGGCTTGTGGTCCATGCCTTCCGCGCGTCCCATGCAGAAGGCGACGCCTTCTTCCCAGGGCACGGCCACCGGTTGGGTCGCAGGGAACATGTGCATGTCGGGGTAGCCGTTGTCGAAGTTCACATAGGGTGTGTCCCAGACGTCGCTGGTCATGTCCAATGCATAGAGTGCGATCGAAAGGGCATTGCCGCCCTTGCAGATGGTTGGCCAGTGGCTCGCAGGAATCCGTTTGCCCCGCATGATGCCGTTGATGTCCGCCACCCCGAGGGCCACGGTGTGCGTACCCTCCGGCAATTTAGTCACGTCGCCTGCCATTTCACTCCCCTGCTGTCGTTCCCGATCACCCTTAACCGCCGTTGTTCTTGTCGGCATTCTTTTCTTTGTATACTGTATTCAAACATATCCATTTGCAAGGGGTAGTTTGACATGCCGCTCAAATCCGAGGCCATAGTTGTCGGCGCTGGCATTGCCGGTGTCATGACGGCCCTCAGCCTCTTGAGAAAGGGCGCTTCTGTCACCCTGATCGACCGCTGGGAACCAGGTCACCCCCGTGCTTCTTCCAGCGATTATAACCGCATCTTCCGCTCGATCCATGGCAAGGACGAATTCTACACCCGCTGGGTACGCGAAGCCCGGTTGCGCTGGATGGAACTGCAGGAGGAAGTTGGCTGCGAGCTGTATCACGAGTGCGGTGCTCTCATTCTGGCCGGAGAAGGCCATTCGGACTGGGAAGACGCCACGATCGGGACTTTCGAGAAACTGGGTGTACCGCACTTCAAGATACCTCCTGATGAAGTCAGGGTCCGTTTTCCGCAGTTTTCCATCGAAAAAGTAGCCTACGGCCTGTTTGAGCCGGAAGCCGGCATGGTGATGTCGCACCGTGCAGTTGTCGAAACCGCCAAACTTTTCCAGCGCGAGGGTGGCCGGGTCCGGCGCGGTCATGTGACCTGCGACGACGCCGAACGGTTGCATCTGGACGGCAAGCCTCTCGAAGCCGATACAATCGTTGTCTGCACCGGGCCCTGGCTCGGTGAAATGTACCGCCGCACGATCCGGCCCATATCCAAGATCGTGCGCCAGAACATCATCTACACGTCGACACCAGACGCCGACACCACGTATGACGTCGGCAACATGCCTTGCTGGATCGATCACGGCTTTGGCGCCTACGGCATCCCGTCAATTGAAGGCCACGGCGTCAAGGCCGCGATCGCCTGGACCGAAGCGATCATCGACCTCGACAACGACGAACGGGTTGTCGACGACGCAACCTTTACCCGCACCCGGCAATACCTTCACCATCGCCTGCCGGGGCTTGTGGGGCAGCGCGCAGTTGACCAGAAAGCCTGTCAGATCGCCATGACGCCGGACACGCACTTCATCCTCGATTTCCACCCTGAACATGAAAACGTCCTTCTGTCGGGAGGGTGTTCCGGCCATCTGTTCAAGCACGGTCCGGTCTACGGGGAATTTGCCGCCGGCGTGGCCCTGCGTGAATGGGGCACGGCAGATCGGTTCAAGATCGGTTCGAGGGGCACGTTGTCTTCGGGCGACTCACCATCGGGACGCTGAGGTGCTAGGGAGCGGAAAGAACTATGGAATTCAAGGGAAAGCGTGTCATCGTGACGGGCGCTTCGCGCGGCATCGGGCTCGCAACCGCAAAGGCGTTTCTGGCGGCAGGCGCTTCGGTGGCGGTAAACGGAACGTCTCCTGGGAGCGTTGAAAAGGCTGTCGCGGACCTCGGCGGCGGAGACAACCTGATCGCCGCCCCCGGCGATGTGTCCGACGCTGCCTCGGGCGAGAAAATGGTTTCCCGGGCCATCGAACAACTGGGCGGCCTCGACGTCCTGGTCAACAATGCAGGCGTGTTTCACAAAGGGTCCATGGCAGACACCCTCGAAGCCGCTTGGGACCGGGTTCTCGATACCAACCTCAAGGGCACGTTCTTCTGCAGCCGGGCGGCTCTGCCGGCCCTGACCAAATCGAAAGGCTCGATCGTCCATGTGGCCTCTGAATCCGGCATCAACGGATACGGCAATACGACAGCCTACTGCGCATCCAAGGGAGCGGTCGTGAATCTCACGCGCGCCATGGCCATGGAACTTGCCCCGGACATACGGGTCAATTGCGTATGCCCGGGCGTTGTCGAGACCGACATGGCCCGCGCCGGATTTGCCATCGATGGAGATGAAGACGCCGGCATGCGCCAGCAAGCAAGTCAATACCCCGTCGGACGCATCGGTACGGTAGACGAGGTCGCCACGGCAATTCTCTATCTGGCGTCGGAAGCGGCCGGTTTCATCAACGGCATCGCCCTGCCCATGGAGGGCGGGGCCACCGTCGGAAAATGAAACCTACCAGTTGAATTCCCGGTCGATGCCCGCAAGCTTTACGCCCGTGAAGGCCGAGGCCTCCAGGGATAAGGCCCGCAGGTCTTCCACTTCCAGGTTGTGTACCGTCGACTTGCCGCACGACTTTGCAAGCAAGGTCACTTCCATTGTCATGGCGGTGAGGAACCGGGCGACCCGTTCGGCGCCGGCGGCCACGTCCATGCGTTTTTCCAGTTCTGGATCCTGCGTCGTCACACCCACCGGACACAGGCCGGTGTGGCAGTGGTGACACTTGCCCGGTGCGGTTCCAAGCTTGGCATAATCGTCTTCGTACCGCGGCGTGTTGCAGCCCAGAGCCATCATCGCGGCGTTGCCGATCATGACCGCGTCCGCGCCCAGCGCCAGGCACTTGGCCGCATCGACGCCGGAGCGTATACCGCCGGCCGCAACAAGCGAGACCTTGCCGGTCATGCCGCAGTCATCGAGCGCTTCACGTGCCGCCCTGATGGCGGTCATGGTCGGGATGCCGGTGTGGTTGAGCAGCAATTCCGGCGAGGCGCCAGTGCCGCCTTCGGCGCCATCCACGACCACAATGTCGGCGCCGGCCTTGGCAGCGATGGCCACGTCATAACGGGGTCTGGTTGCGCCCATCTTGACGATGATCGGCACCTTGTAGTCGGTCGCAAGACGCAGTTCCTCGACCTTGACCTGCATGTCGTCGGCGCCGAGAAAGTCGGGATGGCGCACCGTGGAACGCTGGTCTACGCCGATCGGCAATGACCGCATTTTCGCTACTCTGTCCGAGACCTTCATGCCCAGCAGCAAACCGCCCGTGCCGGGTTTTGCGCCCTGGCCGACGGCAATTTCGATGGCGTCCGCACGCCGTAGATGATCCAGATCCAGCATGTAGCGTGACGGTGTCATCTGGTAGACGAGTTTGTCGGAGGCCTCCCGTTCGTCCTCGAGCATGCCGCCTTCGCCGGTGCAGGTCATCGAACCGACTTTCGAGGCACCGTACCCGAGTGCGGCCTTGGCGTTTGCGGAAAGTGCTCCGAACGACATCGACCCGATGTAGATCGGAATATCGAGCTCCAGCGGATGTTCAACCAGCCCTGAACCGCCACCCAGAACAGTCCGGCTGTCGCAGCTTTCACGATAACCCTCGAGCGGCAGCCGCGTCATGGTCGCCGGGACAAAAGTCAGATCGTCGAATGTCGGCAGGCTCTTGTTGAATGAATTGTAGCCACGCACCTGGTACCGCCCAAGCTGGGACAGGGCATGCACTTCCGAAATTGCTTCCGGCGTCCAGCGCGCGGAGCCGCCCTTCTCATAGGATGAAGGAACACCTGGAGGACGCCCCTCGATAGCGCCGTCCCTGAAGGAAACATCTTCTTCGCTGGGAGCGTCAAACGGATACTGATAGGGGGTATTCAGATCATCAGCCATGCATTCGCATCCCTGCTTTCAAAGTGCCAAAGTTTTTCAGCAGATACGATCTTCTGCCAGTCACGGGCGGTGTCGTTGATGCCACGGCTTTTCAATAGGTCCTCGATCGAGGCGACTTCCTCGGGCGTCGGTTCGACCACCTTGCTGTCGACGCCCAGAGACTTGATCGGGCCGGCCACCCAGACCTCACCGCCCCAGAGGCTGTCGGCACAGGCATCGTCCGCACCGCCCAGGGCGATGATCCGTCCGGCATGGGCCATGAAGCCCGAGAGATAGCCGATCTTGCCCTCGACAATGATGTCGCCGCCTTTCATGGCAACGCCGCACCGCGGTCCGGCATCGCCCTTGACGTGGATGACGCCGCCAAGCATCGAGGCGCCGCATGACATGCCGGCATAGCCGCCTACCGTGATATCTCCACTGGCCATTGCTTCGCCCACGCCCCATCCGGCGTTGCGTTCTATGTCAATCGTCGCCCCGTTATTCAGGCCACCGCAGTAATATCCAACGCTACCTTCGAAATGCAGGGACGCGCCCGCCGGCAGGCCAACCCCCAGATTGTGCCGTGAGCGGGTGTCGCGCAGGGTCAGGTGGCCACCGGCATTGGCGGTCGCCTGGATTTCAGTATGCACTTCCCTGATCGGCCGGTCTGCGACAGTGATGATGGTGTCACTCATGCCGCTGCTCTTTGCTCTCCGACGGCCCAGGTGTTCATCAAGCTTGGGCCGTCATAATTGATGATATCGACTTCGCCGGGACAGACCTTGCGTACGGCCTGTTCTTCTGTTGCGGCCGCCAGCGTGCCGTTTTCTTCCACGGTCACCAGCGGTTTCATGGCAAAGCGGTCCTTGGCAAACCCCATGCTGTCGAGGTTCGAAATCAGATAGGTAAAAACGCCGTCGATCGACGTGATCGACTTCTTGAGCGCCTGTTCCTGTGTAAGTCCCTTGCTCATCTGATCGGAAATCCAGACCGCAATCAACTCACTGTCGTTCTGGGTCATGAAACGGTATCCGGCTCTCTCCAGACGTTCGCGCCAGGTGAAATAGTCCGTGATTTGACCGTTGTGGACGATGGCCACATCGGGGAACGGCCGCGCCCAGAAAGGGTGGCTCGCTGTTGGCGACACATCGGATTCCGTCGCCAGTCGCGCATGTCCCAAACCGTGCGTACCGATCATGTCGCGCACATTGTGCTTGTCCGCGACCTCTTCAGCACCGCCCAGGTCCTTGATGATTTCCAGTGACCGGCCCACCGACTGGACTTCAATTCGTTCGGCGATCATGTCGGTCTGTTTTGTCCAGGCCTCCATTGACCCGGGCACCTTGATCGTCACGCGCACGGTTGCATGCGGCGTCCTGGCATCATCCCACGTCGGATCGCTCAGAAAATCGGAGTCATTCGCCCGCAGGATTTCGAGAAAGTCCTCCAGATCCTTCGACAGGCCAGCCCGATCCCGAACCATCGCCCGGACAACATAGCCCTCATCGAGATGAGGCCCATAGACCGCGAAGCCCGTTGAATCGGCACCTCTGTGCCGTTGCGCCTCCATCAGGTCAACAAGCTCGTTGCCGACCCGTCCGGAGCTGCTCAAAATTCGTCCTGCTATGCCACACATGAGTTCATGGCTCCTTTTGTATACTGTATACAGTAATCGCAATACCCCTATTCCTCAAGCCCCGAATGTTCAGGAACCGAAATAGGCTTCCTTGATATGGTCCTCGCCCTTCAGTTCCTCTGCCGTGCCGCTCAGCCGGATTTCGCCGGTCTCCAGTACGTAGATGTGCTGGGCCAGACTCATGGTGAAATTGACGTTCTGTTCGGTAATGATGATGGTCAGGCCGGTTTCCTCGTTCAACCGGCGCAGAGCGGCTGCAATGTCGAGGCACACTTTTGGTGAGAGGCCTATGGTCGGTTCATCCACCAGCAATAATGTGGGGCTGGTCATGAGGGCGCGGCCCAGCGACACCATCTGGCGCTCGCCTCCGCTCTGGGTCCCAGTTTCCTGAGCCTGTCGCTGTTCAAGCACCGGGAATAGGTCAAACACCAGCCGCAGGTTTTCATCGACTTTGTCACGCGACGTATAGGCGCCCACAAGCAGGTTTTCCTTCACCCCCATGTAGGGAAACAGATTGCCGCGTTCGGGTGCATAACCGATGCCGGCCTTCACATTCTGTGCGGGGGTCCGGCTGGATATGTCGGTGCCGTCGAAACGGACCTGACCGGTCGTCGTGGTCATGCCCATGATTGAATCGAGCAGCGTCGATTTACCGGCACCGTTCGGACCGATAATGCCGATGATCTTGCCCGGTTCGATTTCCAGGGAAACGCCATGCAACGCACGGGCCTTACCATAGAATGCTTCGAGATTTGAGATTTCCAGGAGCGCCATGTTCTGTTTCGCAAGGTTTGCAACACGCTTGTCGTGTGTCACTGGCCCAGATACGCCTCCTGTACGCTTTTATCCCCAATCACTTCGTCAAAAGTCCCTTCGGCGAGGGTCGCCCCGAACGACATCGCCACCACCCGGTCGACCAGAGGCGCCAGCGACCGCAGGTCGTGGCTGACGATAACGTAGGTCAGTCCCTCTTTTCTCTTTTCCTTCAGGAGATCCGAAATCTGGCTGATCTCACCGACTGTCAAGCCGGCAAAGACTTCGTCAAGCAGTAGCAGTTTTGGATCCGCCGCAATGGTTCTGGCCAGCTCCAGCCGGCGCAGGTCGCCCATCGACAATTCGCTGGGGTACTGATTGAATTCGCGGTCGCCGAAGCCGACGCTGCGGGCGATTTCCATTTCGCGTTCCACATCGGGAGACTTCCCGATCATGGCGCGCAGGCTGTCCGGCATCATGCCGACCTGAATATTGCCCGATACGGGCATCTCGTGGAACGGCCGGGGCACCTGATAGGTGCGTACGATACCGCGTTTCACCCGTTCGTGGGTTGGCTGCCGGGAAATCTCCTCGCCCTTGAAATGGATTTCGCCTGCTGTCTGTTTGAGTTCGGCCATGATGAGATTGAAAATTGTGGTCTTGCCCGCGCCATTGGGGCCGATCAGGCCCAGCGACTCGCCTTCATTCACGTGAAACGAGATGTCGTTGACCGCGATCAGACCGCCAAAGCGCTTGTTCAGCCGCTTGATTTCCAGAAGCGGGGTCATGACCTGGCACTCTTCGTGAGTGACCCGTAAAGCCTCTGGATGATGTTGATCAAACCCTTCGGCTCGAACACATACACGACGAGAGCGATCAGCCCGTAGATGAAATACCGCTCGGTCCCAGGGATATATGGCCTCAGGTACTCGAGCAGGAAAGTGAGGAAGAAGGCGCCGAGGATCGGGCCGATGATCGTCGAGGCTCCGCCCAGCAGAGCCGCGATCAGGATCGTGAAGAGGAAGTTGATATCAAAAATATTGCGCGGGGCGATCGATCCCAGGTAGTGGACATAGAGTGCACCGCCGATACCGGCCACGAATGCACTGAGCATGAAGGCGAACAGTTTCAACTTTGTCGTGTTCAACCCGCTGCTCTTGACCGCGTCCTCGTCCATGCGAATAGCACTCAATGCCGTGCCTACCCGGGTTCGTACGATCAGCCAAAGACCGAGGCCCAGAACGAACATCACGCAAAACGAAATGTAGTAGTTGGGTATGGCACCCGAGGCCAACGTAGGAATTCCTGACAGACCGCGCGTACCGCCGGTTATGTCGGGGCGCACGACCTGGGTGAGTTGGTACATGAGCTCCATGAAAGCCAGCGTCACCAGTGCAAAATAGGTACCCCTGATCCGCAGCGCCGGGAGGAAGAAAAGCGTACCGCCAATCATTGTCGCCACGACAGCGGCCGGAATGCTCAGGTACAGTGGCAGGGCGAGGTGGTAGGTCAGCATGGCGGTGGTATAGCCGGCGATGCCGATCAGGAAGGGATGGCCGAAACTGATGTAACCGGTGCGTCCCGACAGCACGTCCCAGCTCATGGCGAAGATGGCAAGGTAATTTGCGAAAATCATGATCCGCAGGTCGCCTGATCGTGCAAACAGGGGCATGGCCAGCATCACGACCGCGAACAGCGCCCACCCCATCAAGGGCTTTGTCAATGTGCCCTGCCCCATGCCTAGAGCTCCTCCTTGCCGAAGAGACCTTTGGGTGTGACCACCAGGACGATGATGATCAGGGCCATGGTGAACACACCGCGCAGCTCCGCCGCAATCAGGGAGGTCGTGATGGTTTCCATGAAACCGATGATGTGCGCTACAATCAGGCTGCCGACGATGCTGCCGATGCCACCGATCACGACAACCGCCACCGCGATGATCAGGGGGGCGACCCACATGGCCGGATCCAGCTGGGTGTAGGTGGCGAAGAACACCCCGGCAACGGCGCCCAACCCGCCGGAAATCGCCCAGGTCACCATGCTGATGCGGCGCGGATCGACCCCGGAAACCATGGCGCCCTTTCGATCCATGGAGACCGCCTGGATGGCCCGGCCCAGATGGGTCTTGCGCACGAAGACCAGAAGGCCGCCGAGGATGAACCAACTGGCCACCGTCGCCAGGAGAATGTTGTAGGTGACTGTGATGCCTTCAACGCGCCAGACCCCGTTGACCAGGGGCCACATGGTCCGTGACGACGCGGAGAAGGTTATGATGATGAGAGACTGCATGACGACAGCCAGGATCAGCGTTGAGATCTCCACCGCTACCGGGTCGTTCTCCAGACGCCGCACCAGGAACTGATAGGTCGCCACCGCGAAGGCGACGCCGGCCGCCACGGCAAAGAAAAATCCGACAATCTTGGGAAAATGCATCACCTGGACGGCCTGGTAATAGGCATAACCGCCAACCATGATGTAGATGCCGTAGGACAGGTTGAGCACCCGTCCGACGCTGAAGATCATGGTGAAGCCTACAGCGATCAGCGCATAAAGACCGCTCAGCAGAAGGCCTTGTATGATGATTTGGGCCATTTCTCTAGATCAGCTTTCCGGTTTGGAGGAACGTCCAACCGTCGCCGGTTCTGGTGCAGCACGGGGGCTTGCAGGCGTTGGGTTAGGCAGTTCCGTCTCCTGGACGGCAGTCCCGGATCATGATGTCTGTAAATAGTGTTGTGTCGCGCAAGGAGAGAAGGATGGACTGGCAACCCGGCATACGCCGGGTTGCCATTGACCACTTACTTCTTCACCCAGGACGGGACCTTGAATTCGCCGGTGGCGAATTTGGGCGGATAGACGACAGCATTCGTGCCATCTTCGTACCACTGGATCACGACCATCGACGGGGCGCCGTCATCGTAGGGTGCTGTAATGTCGAACTTGATGTTGTGGGTGTATTCGCGTTTGGTCCGCGGCTCGATTTCGCCGGGCTTCCAGAAGCCGTAACGAAGCCACATCTTGCCATCTTTCTTGATGATGATGTCTTCGTTTTCCATCTCCGTGACCCACTTGTCCAAGGGAGCGAACCCACCGGCGCGTTCAGCGGCGGCAACCGCGTTGTACATGCCGTAATAAGCGTTGAAGCCGTTGAAGTGCGGGAACGTCGGACGGTCGTCGCCATATTTGGCCTTGTACTTTTCAACAAAAGCCTTGGAGCGGTCGTCCAGCGCAAACCCAACCGACGGGACCGGGCTCAGCGTGGAAATGCCACCACCGGCGCCGCCTGTGTCGCTCCAGTATTCCTGGCCCAACGCGCCGACGTTAACGCCGGTCATGGCCAGCGGCACTTGTAGTTTCACGTATTGCGAGGAAACCACCTGGCTTTTTACCGATGAGATGACGTAGATGAAATCGGCACCCGAGTTGGCCGCCTTGTTGAAGATTGGTGCGAAATCGACGGTGTTGACGTCATAAACAATGGTATCGACCACTTCGATGCCGGCTTCTGGCGCCAGAACGTCTTTCACCAGGCCGTGGATGGCGCCGCCGAAGGCTGTGTCTTCCTGGAGGATGACGACCTTTTTCCAGCCCATCTTCTTGCCCAGCACGTCCTTGCCAAAATCGATGTAGAGCGTGGCGAGCGCTTCATCAGAGGCGACGTTCATGAAGTACATCTTGTACTTGTCGTATTCCTTGACGACCTTGTCGATGATGCCGATGTAGGACGTCCAGGTATCCAGTGTCGGTGTCCGGTACTCCACCATGCGGGGCAGCCAGCCCAGGGACACGTCGTCAATGCTGCCGGAGATGATGAAGTCGACCTTTTCGGTCTCGTTCAAATATTCATAGGCCTTGATGCCTTCGGTCACGTCCTCGCGGGTATCTGCCTTGACAAGCTTGATCTTGCGTCCGCCCAGCATACCGCCCTTGGCGTTGATTTCCTCGATCGCGATTTCAGCGCCCCGTAGAGTGCTGCGACCCGTGTCAGAGGCAAATGATCCGATGAAGCCGACAACAACGTCGTCGGCGGCAGAAACCGAGTTCGAAAGGCCGACAGTCAGCACCAAGGCCGCCGCTGCAGCAGTGGATGCAAAGAGTTTATAAAGTTTCATAATTCCTCCCTTTCTTGCTTGCTGCCGGCCTTTGTGGATTTTGACATCCCAATCATTATTTTCTTCGGCGAACAGCTTTGTATTCAGTATACAACCGCCTTTTCGAATTACCATGAGGCCGGCGCCAAGTCAATGAAACTGAGCCTGGCGTTATACGTCGGTTTGAATTTCGGACGCTGTAAGACAATGGAATGCGCAAACGTCCGGCCCGTTGCTCAGGCTGTATCGATGTTTCCGTCTTCGTCGTGGATCACAGCATCCACTTCGATTTCTATCATCATTCCGGGCGTTGTCAGGCCGGCTTCGACACCGGTTGTGACAGGGTCAATTCCGGCAAATATCTCCCCGTGGGCCCGAACAAAATCGCCGCCGCCCTTGATGTCGGAGAAAAAGGCACGCGTGCGTACCACGTGACGCAACTCGGCACCGACGGACGCGAGCGCTTCTTCAATCCGCTTGAAGATGAAATGGGTCTGGGTATAGGTGTCGCCGGGCGCATGGAGCTTGCCGCTGGGCTCAACCGCCGTGGTGCCCGCCACATAAACGAAGGGTCCCACGCGTTTGGCCCGGGAATAGGAGCCGATTTTTTCAAACCGCCCGCCACCTGACACCGTCATCACAACCATGTATACTGTATACACCAGACAGGAAAGAGTTGAAAAGAATGTTTAAGCGCGTGCCCGATATACAGCCCCGATTGGCCGACGACGTCTACGAGCAAATTCTCTCGGCCATCGTCAACGGGCAGATCGCACCGGGCGAGCGCCTCATACAGGAAAAGATTGCCGCTGAGATCAATATCAGCCGCACGCCGGTTCGCGAGGCCCTTCTGCGTCTTGAACAGGAGGGTGTTCTGGAACTTTCCGGTCGCAAGGGATTCGCGATTCGCCAGATTTCGGAAAGTGAAGTGCGCGACCTGTACGGCGGTCGCGAAGCCATCGAGGGGTATAGCGCCTACTGGGTTGCCGCCAACCGGACATCCGAACGCCTGGCCGCCATCAAGGCCAAGGTCGATGCCGAACAGAACCTGAGCGAGCGTGACGTCGAAGCCGAGTTTGAACTCAACCGCGACATCCACCGAACCATCGTCGGGCAAACCGGCAACAAGGTGCTGCTGGATATGTTCGACAGCATCTGGGGAAAAGGCGTCTCTTTACTGCTGTTTGCCGCAACCCGCTCGAATCACGCTGCATCTGCACCGAATGTTCATGTGAACCTTTTCCAGGCGATTAGCACAGGGTCCCCCGAAGCTGCTCAAGCGGCCATGATCGAGCATGTTCGTGAGGGTTTATCAAGTCATATCAATGGATTACAGATTTAGCTGAATCGGTTTTTTAAAACCGGTTTTCTGTAACCATTCTTGTGCATGTGCCATCTGCCCCGCCGACCAACGTGATCCGACTCGAAACGGGGATCGTAGTCATTTGCCGAATCACACCACATTACTCTAAACGGGTTATTGAAAACCGTTTTTTAAAACCATTTCGAATAACGTTGGTTGATAATCATGGTGACAACGAGTGACGCTGCCGACCTTGTCGGTGTCAGATACGAAACCTTGCGCAACTGGCTCAAGAAGGGCCTGTTGGTCGACCGCCGTTCCGGTTCCGGCGGTCGTCAGCACAAATGGCGGGATTACGCGGCCACAGACATAGTCTGCCTGCAGATCACCCGGGACGCCCTTGAAGCCGGCGTACCCCTGGCCATCATGGTTGATATCTGCAACGACGCAGAAATGCTCGACCTGGTAGACACGGACCGGCTGCCGTCTGGCCGGCTCGGGGGCGGGCCGCAGGTCTACATACTGGTATGGAGCCAGACGAACGCGGAACGGTTCATGATCGTTGCCGAACCATCTGTTCTATCGGAAATCAAGCGACACCCCGCCCCCGTAACAGTTCTCAATCTGTCTCACACGATTCGGCAGGTGATCTCACGGACGCTATGAGGACAGGTGTCCGGCATAAAGACGAACAACAATGAAACAGCGCAAAGCCTCTGTCGATGCAGACGGAAATCTGAGCAACCGGCAAACCGTCCTCGATGCCTTTTCGATTGGGGAGCCGCTACACCGGAAACTTGCCAATGCCATTATCACCCTTCGATGGCTACACAACACGAAGATCTTTACACGAACTGTCGGAGCGCCTCCCAACTATGTGACACCGCGGGCCTACACCGAGAAAATGCAGTGCAGGAAGCTGTTTCATCGCAATCCGCTTTACACTGTATTCTGCAACAAGCTCGCCGCACGCGCCTATGCGGAGGCCGCTGGTTGTGGCCTGGCCTTCCCCGAGGTCTACTGGTGCGGCGAGGACCCCGATCAGATCCCGTTTGACCGCCTGCCAAAGACCTACATTGTCAAACCCAATCATCGCAGTGGCGACCGCTACGTGGTCCGCGACAACACGGTCGCCGACAGATCCCACATCAGGGACCTGTGCCGGCAATGGCTGAAGACACCGTTTGGCCAGGACATGTGTGAGTGGGGATACCGTGATGTCGAGAGGCGCGTTTATGTCGAACAGCTTCTCGTAGCTCCTGAAGGGATGCCACTGCCGGAGGACTACAAGCTCCACATTTTCTCCGGTCGTTTTGAGTATGCCAAGCATATGTATCGGGACCACGACGATGGAACCTACACGACTTATTTCGATCGCAACTGGCAGCGGTTGAAGTATCGCTACTGGGCTGGCTGGGCACGCCCTGACTCTGAACAAATCAAACCGCCGGGCAATTACACCGGCATGATAGAAGCAGCCGAACGGCTTGCCGGTGATCTTGATCATGTCCGGGTCGATTTCTACGAAATTGACGGCACGATCTATTTCGGCGAACTGACGCTGTACGAAGGTTCCGGTTTTACGTTTCCCATACCGGAAGACGCTGTATTCGATAGCCACCCGCCGCGCATCCTGGACTTCCAGTTTGGCGCAGCGTGGCAACAGGCGCCGATGTCCCTGGCCGCAAAGCTTTGGAAGGTTATCACCGGCTGAGATCGGGCCTGTTCTATGCCGGCATCCACACCATACCATCGGTGTTTTCAGGTGGCGTTCTCGATACCGCAACGATGTCACAACCGGCAGACACCAAGTGCTTGACCACCGCCGCACCGACTAGTCCCGTTGCACCAACAACCAGGATTTTCTTGTTGCTCTGCACGAGGACACTTCTTAGTAGGTTGTGATTGATCAACACCACGTTGGTTCGAGAAACAGACAGCCATGAAAGTATTCCGGCATTCTTCGGTTTGTCCACTACTCCGGCATGAAACACTGTTCACCAAGGCAACCGGGTCCGGTTGAACACCCCCACCTTTGATGCCATGTTTCAGGCCACGTCTTGCGTAACCCAGGAACTTCAATGGCCGAGCCGGTCGAGATCACCTATCGCGCCTTCCTGTCGTACAGTCACAGGGATACGAAAGAGGCCGCCTGGTTGCACAGAAAGCTCGAGCGTTGGGGGATCGACCGTGATCTCGTCGGGCGCGAGACGGATGTGGGTGTCGTGCCAAAGAACCTGCGCCCGATCTTCCGCGATCGCGACGATTTTGCCGGCGGTAATTCTCTCCAGGATGCGACCATTGCCGCGTTGAAAGCATCCCGGTTCCTGATCGTCTTGTGCTCACCCAATGCGGCCGCCAGCGTTTATGTCAACGAGGAAGTCCGCCAGTTCAAGGCCCTTGGCCGGTCCCACAGCGTGATTCCCGTCATCATCGCCGGAGAACCTGGCGACCCGGATCTCGAATGCTTTCCGGCTGCGGTCAAATTCACCGTCAACGATGAGGGCCGGATCACAGACAAGCTTGCCGAACCGGTCGCCCCCGATTTCCGGGACATTGGCGATGGCCGCGACCGGGCGGCGGCCAAGGTCGTGGCCGGCATGCTTGGTGTGCGCTATGACGAGATTATTCAGCGCGAGAAACAGGCCGAACGGAAACGCAATCTGCGAAACGCCATCGCCGCGGCCTCGTTCTGCACGATCACGGCGGTCGGCGGCTATTTTTACTGGCAGTCGCTTCATCTGGCGACCCAGCAGGAGTTGAGCAAAAAGGAAATCGTCAAGCTCCAGGGCCTGGTCAAGAGTCTGCTGTCCACGACCGCCAATGCCGCGGAAGCGCCCGAGGTGGCAACAAACCTCGAAGAGGCCCTGAAGTCCGCACAGCGCCAGGCCAATACCGGCGACAAACGCATGGCGCGCGCACTGGATTTGCTGGGCCAGGGCAAGGTTGCCAAAGCCGAGGAACTCTTCCAGGAGGTTGCCGACCAGAAAGCTGCGCGGATAGCCCAAGCCGAAAACAGCATCAAGAGAGAAAGAGCCGAGACCGCTGCGGCCTTCCGCAACCTGGGCGCGATTGCAAGGCTGGCCGATCCCAAGCGCGCCCGCACCGCCTATACACAAGCCTTGAAATTTGAGCCTGACCATCCTGAGTCCCTTTACTGGCACGGGACACTCCATCTCCGGTCCGGCGACCTGGCGGCGGCCGAGGTCTCTCTTGCGCGGCTGAAGCAGGTATCGACGGCATCCGGAGACAAGCGGGGGATCTACCGCGCCGACCTGCGGCTGGGCGAGATTGTCAAGCATCGGGGCAGTCTTGAGGCCGCTCTCGAACACCAACGTCAGGCTATTGCCATTGCCACGGAGCTATTGGACGAAAGGCCCAGTGATCTTGAACGCCAGCGCGACCTGTCGGTGTCGCACGTCAACATTGGCGACGTTCAGAGCGCTCAGGGCGATCTCACCAGCGCCTTCACGTCCTACCAGGACAGCCTTGCAATAAGACAACGGCTTGTCGCCGCCGACCCCAAGAACACCGGCTGGCAACGGGATCTATCAGTCTCCCACTATAAAGTCGGTACCGTTGAAGTGGCCCGGGGTGCCCTCGCCCCGGCTTCGTCTTCCTACCGTACCAGCCTCGACATCAGGCAAAGCCTCGCCGACGCCGAACCGGACAACGCCGGCTGGAGTCACGATGTTTACGCCGCGCTCTGGCGCGTCGCTGATGTGGAGATCCGCCAGGGCACGCTGGCAGAAGCCCTGAAGAAACTCGTGTCGGGAAAGGCCATCATGGAACGCCTCGTGGCGTCCGATCCCGGCAACGCAGGGTGGCAGCGTGATCTTTCGGTGTCCTACAATAAGATTGGCGACGTCCAGAAATCCCTGGGCGGACTCACCGGTGCCCTGGCCTCCTATCGCAGTGGTCTTGTCATACGCGAGCGCCTCGCCAAATCGGACCCGGACAACACCCGCTGGCAGACCGACTTGTCGGTTTCCTACGACAAGGCCGGGAACATCCAGAAGGCGCAGGGCCAGCTCGACGAGGCACTAGCCTCTTTTCGCGACAGCCTCGCGATCCGGGAGCGGCTTGCCAAGTCTGATCCCGGAAATGCCGGGTGGCAACGCAACCTGTCGGTTTCCTACAACAAGGTCGGCACCCTGAAGGTAGCCCAGGGCGACCTGCCCGGTGCCCTTGCCGCCTATAGGGACAGCCTTGCGATAAGAAAGCGTCTGGCGGTATCCGATTCCGGGAATGCAAGATGGCAGCGCGACCTATCGGTCTCTTATGACAGAGTAGGCGACGTGCAGGCAGCCCAGCGTGATCTCGCCAGTGCACTGGCATCCTACCGGGACAGCTTGACAATCAGGGAACGTCTCGCCGCATCCGATACCGGCAATGCGGGTTGGCAACGCGACCTTTCCATTTCCCACGAGAAAGTCGGCAACCTTCAAAGGGCACAACGGGACTTTACCGGAGCGCTCGCCTCGTATCGCAAAAGCCTCGCGATCATTCAGCGCCTCACCGCAGCCGATCCCGAGAATGCCGGCTGGCAGCGCCACCTGTCCGTATCCTTTGAAAAGATCGGCGACATGCATAGTGCCCAAGGCGCATTCGCTGACGCTCTTTCATCGTATGGCAATGGGCTAACCATCAGGAAGCGTCTCGCCGACTCCGATCCCAAAAATGCCGGATGGCAGAGCGACCTGATGGTCGCCTACGACAAGGTCGGCGGTGCCCATGAAGCCGCGAACCACATGGATAAGGCGCTGGCAACCTATCGCGAAGGGCTTGCCGTCCGACAGCGTCTTGCTGCAGCAAACCCGGAAAATCCGAGACCGCAGGCAAATCTTGCCGCCGGGCACGGAAAGCTGGGCGTCCTTCTGAAGAAGATGAGCCGCAGGCATGAAGCGCTTGAGGCTTTCAAACAAGGCCGGGAAATCATTGCAAAACTCGCGAAGGATACAGGTCAGGCCAACTGGCAGAATTACCTCGCAGCGTTTGACCGGGATATTGCGGAACTGGAAAAATGAACGCCGGCCATTTTCGTGCCCTCGGTTTATCCGAGGTGTTTTGAAAACAGTTCCATCGTCCGATCCCAGGCGTTGCGGGAAGCGTCCGGATGAAAGCTTGGTCGTTCGTCGCAATGAAACCCGTGGCCGGCACCTCCATAGACATGGATGTCGCAGTCGGGACGCCGGGCCCGAACGCTCTCCACGTTGCTCATGGGAATGCCATGATCCTCCGCACCGTAATGGAGTTGTGTGGCACAGCATGGAACTTTCTCTGCAAAACCGTTGATTCGTCCGCCGTAAAAAGCGCTGGCGGCCGAGATCCCATCAAGCTGCGTGGCCGCCAGGAAGGCAACGGTGCCACCCATGCAGAAGCCGACAATACCCACGTTGCCGGCATGGGCCACCGACGCACGGGCGGCTTCAGTGTCGCGCACAAAGGCGTCCCAGTCAGGCTCGGCAATAAAGCTCCGGGCATGCTCGACCTCTTCAGGCGAGTAACCGGATTGGAAATTACGTTCCGTGCGGTCGAACAGTGCAGGTGCTATCGCCACATATCCGATGTCCGCCAGACGGTCACAGACCGAACGAATATGGCTGTTCACGCCAAAGATCTCCTGAATGACAACAACGCCACCACGTGGTGCCGTTGCCGGGTCGGCACGATAGGCGCCGAACTCATGGCTATCAGAAGCTCTGAGAGTAAGATCGGGCATTCCCGTCACCTCACGCAGCGCCTGGCGGTTCAGCGCAGACCTGTTCGAAGCGATAGCGCTCGTTTACAAGGCCATTGTATTCATAGATGTCCAGTGTAGCCTCGTAGGCCGCACGGGTAATCTCCACGTGTGGAGTCCAGCAGCCAAGTTGCTGATAGGTCTCGATGCAGTCGGCAAGCACAGCTTCTTCTATATCGGGAAAATATGAGGCCTCCGCCTTTGCTATGTCCGCCGCGGGCGTTTCGTTCATGTAAATGCGGGTCTTCCTGTAGGCCCGCATGAAGGCTTTGGCCATGTCGGACTCAAGCCATGCCTGCGTTGCGGCAAGGCTTGAAAACCCGCACGGTCCAATCTGCTTTCCCACTTGAGCCACGATATGACCCGCGCCATCGGCCGCCAGTTGCTGCGGGAACGGGCCTTGCTGTTGCACATACTGACCCTGGCCGGCGCGAAACGCCTTGTCGATGTCCGCAGCGCCGCCAGGACAAATCGGGATGATCTTGTCGAAATCGATGCCCGCCTTGTGGCAGGCATACTTGAACATGGCCAGCGGCTGACCGCCCTTGAACATGACGACCTCCGCGCCTTCGAGCTTATCCCAACTGAAGGCCGGGTCGGCTTCACGGCCGGTCAGGAAGAATCCGTCCATCTCGTTGATCTGTGCAAAATGAACGACTGTTGGTGTCATTCCTTCGTTCAGGGGTGTGAAGCCCTGGCTGAGAGCGGACTGCACCACGTGCGCTGATCCGTTCTCAAGCGACGAAATCGCCGAAACACCGGCCGGCGCGACCGACCATTCCGGATCAAGGCCCTCGGCCTGCAGAAACCCGCCGGACATTGTCGAAATCAGCGGCGAATAGAACGCGGAAAACAACGTGAACTGGATGTTGATCTTTTCCAAACCCGGATACCTCATGTCAGATTGTGCCAATCCGCACGACTGGATGCAGAAGCCGGCGTTTCACCGGGATCGAGTTCTATCAGGGCATCGCACAGACGTCCATTACGGGCACACGATTGTCGGCTTCGTTATGCACGTTCAAGATAGGCGAGTCCTATCGCAACACATCAATGAAATCTGCCGATGCTGTTTCGATGCCGCAGAGAAAGATTAGACCAGGAGCTTCCATGCTTGTGATGGAAGAACCGTTCCCTTATGACGCCTTCCTTGACACCGATGCTTGTTGAGGTCTTGTACAACGCCGTCCAATGTGCGGATGACCACCCAGGGTCTTGTCTAGTGTTCGGACAGATTGAGGCACGCCAGTTATATACCGACCAAGGGCTGGAGCAGGCGTGGCAGCAGTCGCTTGAAGTGGGCCGGGCGCTGTACTGCAACCAGACAAATGCAGTCTACGCCCTCTTCGACAACAGGCTGGTGTTCAACGTCCGGATCCAGGTCAGCGACGTCACCTGAGGCAAACCGCCCGCATTCGTCATTGTAGGCCCCTGACAGGATCAGCGTGACCTCATGGCCCGCGTGACGATGGGCCGGAACGGAACGACCGGCGGCGATCTTCATGAGAAACAGCTTGCCGTCGGCCTTATTGCCAAGGCCGATCTGAAACGTTGAGATACCGCCCCCCACGTTCTTCCATTTGACCTGCGAAACCGGCACATCGATCAGCGAGGCCGCGGCCGACGGCAGTATCCCGTTCCTCGTTGAGCGAGGCACCGCCATGCCGGTTGAGTTTTCCGGTTCCCGTTTACGTTCTTCAGTACCAAGCCGCTCAAGCATGTTGTTCGCAGCACCCGGCGACAAGGCGACAGGTTTGATCTCATCCAGCATTGCACCTCCAATCGCCTGAGCCCGTTTCACTTTCCGCCGACAGGTTGCACACATGTCTATGTGACCTGAAGCAACCACGGCAAAGGCGGCGGGCAGAGAGCCGGCAGCAAAGCTTACGATGGTAGAATCGTCGAGGTGATGATTGACACTCATCTCAGGTCCTCCAGCATTGTGTTCAATTTCTGGTACGCAATGCGTATTCGGGACTTAACGGTGCCCAGGGGTTGCTTGAGTCTTTCGGCAATTTCCACATGGGTCAGGTCCTCTGAATACGCCAGCTGTATGACTTGCCGCTGGTCGGAAGGCAGTGTTCCAACCGCTTTGGCGACTATTGCGCTTTCCTGATCGTCATTCACACTGTCATCACTGGACGGCCCGTCACTTTCGAAATCGAAGTCACTGATATCTTCATACCGCACGCCGCGCGTGCGTCGGAAAGCATCGATGCGCAGATTTCTGGCAATGGTGAAGATCCATGTGGAAACTGAACCTTTTGATGACGCATAGAGTGACGCTTTGCGCCAGACCTGCATCATCGTGTCCTGCACGAGATCCTCAGCAAGGTCCGGATTGGCCCCCTTACCCATCATGAACCCTTTCAGCTTTGGACCGTAGTGTTCAAACAGTTCCGTGAATGCCGTTTTGTCGGCATTTTCCGCGATACGCTGCACCAACTCTGCGTGGACGTGGTGACGGTTTATGACATGCTGGCTCCGCAGTGACGTTTGCATGCGTTCGATGGCCTCGATCATGGTGTAACCCTCGCCGACAAATAGACGTTATGAACCGGTTACGATGAAGGCTGCCGTACAGATCACTTTTTTACGAACCGGTGCAAAGAGAAGAGCGGCGCCGATGGCTCTGGATTTAGGTCAACCTTATGACAACGTTCAGAAAGGCTCTCCGGATCACCTCATTTCGCGATCCGGGAAGAACTCAAACCGGACAATCCATTCGAGGGTGGCGGCGTAGAAACCTTTAAGTGACCGGCGACAGGCGCCGGGTTGCGCTGTAAACTCGAAGGGACATTCCAAATGAAGAAACTACTTGCAACATCTGTCATCGCGTTCGCCATGGCCGCCACTGCTGCTCAGGCGAAAAACATTGTTGAAGTCGCTCAGGACGCCGGGTCCTTCAGCACACTGATCGCAGCGGCCCAGGCCGCCGGTCTGGCAGGAGCTCTGGCGAACGGTGAGAATCTGACAGTCTTCGCGCCAACCGATGAAGCTTTTGCAAAGCTGCCGGCAGGTACGGTCGAGGAACTGTTGAAACCGGAGAACAAGGACAAGCTTGCAGCAATCCTCTCGTACCATGTTGTTCCACGAAAACTAACATCCAACATGCTGCCGGGGCGCGCAATTCACGTGAAGACGCTGAAGGCCGGTGGCGACACGACGCTCGCCGTCACCAAGTCGCACAGCGGGGTCACGGTCGACAACGCGAATGTTGTTTCTGCCGATATCAAGGCTTCAAACGGCATCATCCACGTGATCGATACTGTTGTCCTGCCGTCCAGGTAGGTCCGTTTCATGTGTCACCATCGGAAGCGGGCGAGCCCCATGGAAAGCGTGCGCCCGCTTCCACACAAGATTCACCGTTTCGTCACTGCATCTTGCCGTGGCGGGTGTCTTTTTTTCGTACACTGAAAAGCCGTTTGACGATTCAAGATCTGCATCATAGCGTCCGGTCCACTTCAGGTTGATTTCAATATTGTAATTTTCCAGAAACCAGGATTCCCACCGTAATGAATTTCCCCAATTTGAAATGTCTTTGCGTCGCGACAGCGATCGGCGTCATGGGTAGCACCGCATCCATCGCAGGGGAAAAACAGGCATCCGCTGCCGGCTACGGCGAACGACCAGTGAAGGAGTGGACGGTCAAGATTGGTGCCCTCGGTATGCTCAAACCGGAGTACGAAGGTTCCGACGATTACGAAGTGACCGGCTTCCCGAACGTCGACATTCGTTGGCGTGACAGGGCCTTCCTCAACGCGAGAGACGGTTTGGGTGTGAATATCTGGAATGACCGGATGTTCACGCTCTCAACTTCCGTCGGATACACGTTCGGTCGGGATCATGACAAATCCAGTGATCTGAACGGTCTCGGTGATATCGAGGGCGGTGCGCTGGCAGTCGTGAAAGGCAGCATCCGTCACAGAGGTTTCTCCCTGTCGGGACGGCTCAGTCATCAGCTAACCGGTGATGACACGGGGTTTCTCGCCAATTTCGGTCTTGGCTACATGTGGCGTTCGCAACAAGGCTGGTTTCTCAGGCCGGGGCTTCAGACAAGCCTGGCAAGTGGTGAGTACATGGAACGATATTTCGGCGTGACTACCGGACAGTCATTCAGTTCCGGCCTTCGGGCTTTTGATGCGGATGGAGGCTTCAAATCGTTCGGTGCGGGTATCTTGGCCGGATACGCTTTGGATGAACATTGGAGCATCGGAAGCCGCGCCTCGTACGACCGCCTCGTAGGGGACGCCGCGGACAGCCCGATCACAAAGGCCAAGGATCAGTTCAAGCTCAGTCTCGGTCTGACCTACTCATTCTGAACTTAACTGAGCACCCGGGCGGCATGATATCCTGCAAATGCGGACAGTCCCGTGATGGCCGTACCCCATGCCATGTCCACGACCGACACAGCCAGTGGCCAGTTCCGTAAGGTGGCGTAATTTGTCATGTCATAAGTGGCATAGGCGAAGAAGCCGAACAGGGCGCCGTACAGGAGCGCGCTTGCCGGCGACCCGGTCTTGAGTGCCGGGGCCACGGCGAAGATTATGACGCCTACCAGGTAGAGCGCATAGAAGACCGCAGCCGCACCATAGTTGGGGGTTTCAAGCAGAAGGTCGCCCATCCTGCTGGCGTAGAAGCCTCTGGCAATCCAGGCAAGCCAGACAAAATCGATTGCCAGAAAGACAACAGCAGTTCCCACATAGGCGGCGACGTACTGAACCATGAATTCGTCCTTGGTTGTTTCTGTCTGTTCTACGCTACTGTTTCGGTGACAGATCACGACCGTGTCGGTTGAATCAGGAGTTCTGCGTCACGTAACGCGCCACATCGGCATGGCGGGCAAACCAGACATCGCCTTTCGATTTCGCGTGCCGGATCAGTTCTTCGAGAATCCAGATCCGCGAGCGGTAACCGATCACGAAAGGATGCATGACGAGCTGGAACAGGCCGCCCTCCTCGTAAGCCGCATCCAGTTCGCGGCGGAAGATTTCGAATACTTCATCGGGTGTCGCATAGGGGCGCGTCGGCGGGGAGCGGTTGAACATCAGGTAGACCGCATCGTCCCGCAACCATTCGACCGGAACTTCCACAACACCGGTAGCCTCGCCATCGACCTCGAGTTCATAGCAGTTCTCATCGGCCATCAGGGAACTGTCGTACAAAAGCCCCAGCTCACGCACGATCGCAATTGTGTGGCGGCTCAGATCCCAGTTGGCGGATCGAAACCCCACAGGTTCCGTACCACAGACTTCCTTGAGCGTATCGAAGGCCCTGAACATCAGCGCGCGCTCGTTTTCATGGGTCAGCAACGCGTTGTTCTCGTGGATCCATCCATGCATCCCGATCTCGTGGCCGTTGTCCTGGATCCGGCGCGGCTCGTCCCGGTCAATGAGAGCGACCACTGCCGGCATGAAAAAGCTGGCATGAACATTCTCACGATCGAGCACGTCCAGAATACGCGGCACCCCCACGCGGCGCCCGAACTCGCCCCACGCCAGACGCCCCACAGCGCGCCCGCCGGCACCCATTTCGAAAGTCTCGTGATCACAGTCAAACGACAGCGCGACCGCTGCGCGAGCGCCGCCGGGCCATGTCTTTGGTTTGAGCGCACGTCCGGCGCGCACTTGGCCGACCACTGTGCGCCACTCCTGATCTGGCCATTGCCATGGCGCCACGTCTTCGTTCGGCATTCGGCGTTATCCCTAGTGTCTGTTTCCTGATACCGGTCCGTCGATATCTGGTGCCGTCCAGCCGGGCGGCGGTGCGGCCCGATCTACCTTATGAATCGGTACCGTAAATCCTGCATCACAACCGTTCATGACCATATGTCGTTCGGCAATCAGCCAGTGGCTGGACTGGCAAACCAATCGGTCCAGGTACTGTCCCATGATCGTTGCGGTTGAACCATCCGCCCGCTCATGCCAGGCGTAGACATAACTGGTGGATTGGGCTGCGACGTTACTTTCAAAATCGATCATGACGTTTGACAGATGATGGGAAGTCCGGGTCCAGCGCCACATACGCTCCAGCGATTGGCGCAGGGCGTCAGATCCGTTGCTCTTTAGCCGGGCGTTGTCTCCGTAGTCGACGACACAATCATCGGTGAAAAGTGCCGCCAGTGACACCAGGTCCATCCGGTCCAACGCGATGCAGTACGCCGTCAGCGTTCGTTCGATTTCGTGCTCGGCCAGCAGGCGCTGCAGGTACTGTTCACTCATTTGGTGTCTTTCTACCGGACATAGGTGGCCCCGTTGACGTCCAGCGTGGCGCCCGAAAGATGTTTCGACTTGCCCTCCGCCAGAAAAGCGATGAGTCCGGCGATTTCCGATGGCGGAACCCATTCTCCCATGGCCAGCGATTTCGTCACTTGCTCCTCACCGCCCTGCATGGCGGCAAAGTCCTCAGACATCTTTGTCCGTACAATTCCCGGCGCAATGATGTGACTCAGTATGTTGTCGCGGGCATAACCGCGGGCCACCGATTGGGCCGCCGCACGGATTGCGCCCTTGGAGGCGGCGTACGCAATCATCGATGGGTTTGTGACGCCTTGCTGGGCAACCCAGCTTGACATCGTGATCAGGACACCGCCGCCGCGGGTTCTAAAATGGCGAACCGCACCCCGCATGAGCCGTGCCGGTGCCTGCACATTGATCTGATACTGTGTCTCCCAGGCGTTCAGCCAGTCGTGCTCATCGTCATCGATGCCGCCGACAGGAATCATGGTCGCCGCGTTGAGCACAGCCACATCCACGTGACCGCGCCAGTCAACCGCCGCCCGCCAGAGGTGCTCCACAGCCTCGTTACTCGCGAAGTCCCCCGCGCACAGACAATATCTGTCCGCAGAAAAACCCTCTACAACGGCTTCCGCGCCGGCCAGGTCGCCGTCGTTTCCGCGATGATGCAGGATCACTCGGAAACCAGCATCCAGAAGCGTGCGGGCGGTTACCGCACCAATCCCCTGAGAGGCACCGGTAAGAAGCACAATCCGCCCGTTAGAAGCTGCCGTCATGATGAGTATCCGCTGGAAGGGTCCTGGGAAGTTGTTCCGGCACCACTATGGCACAAGCGGACTAATGCGAAAACGGTCCCGTGGAATTGACACCAACCCCTTCAGTTTCTCCGCCTTGCGGCGCAGTGCCTTTCTGTCATTCCGGCATCTGGGCCGCCTTGCCAGCCCGTTTCGAGGTCCGCCACTGCTTCCATGCATCTCCATCGTATGGCCACTTGGCCTTGTCGACACACCATCCCGGCGGTTCAGGACTCAGGTGCAGGGATTTGCGCTGTGTCCGTGTCAGGCAGCGTGGCGCACGCTCCTTCACCCGGTTGACCAGGGCCTGGGTATCCGAAGGAATGCGCCAAAGGCGTGCCGAGCCATCCAGGGAAGCCGTCACCACATGCGAATTGTCAGGTGAGAACCGCGCGCTGCTGACCTGGTCGCCATGCCCCCTGAGAACGGCGATCTGTTCGCCCTGCGTCGTGTCCCACAACCGTGCAGTATTGTCCGAAGATGCCGTGAGGACGCGCGCGCCGTCGTTCGAGAACCGGGCGCTGTTGACCTCGTTTTCATGTCCTCTGAAGACCACGATTTCCGCGCCCGTAGCCACATCCCACAGCCGTGCCGTTTCATCCGAGGAAGCCGTGACGAGGCGCCGGCCATCCGGAGAGAAATGCGCATCCTCCACACCGCTTTGATGGCCCTTGAGGACCGCAATCTGACTCTTCTTCGCAACGTCCCACAAGCGTGCGGTGTTATCCCACGACGCCGTCACAAGCATCGATCCGTCCGGCGAAAACTGTGCATTTGCCACCTCGGCCGCATGACCTTTGAGAGTACCGGACAGCTTTCCGCTCGCAACCTCCCACAACCGGACGACATTATCGGCGGCAATACTCCACGAGACCGTGGCAACCAGTGACCCGTCGGGAGAGAATTGGGCCCTCACCACCTCGCCCTCATGTCCGCCAAGAACAGCCACCGTTTTTCCGGTCGCCGAATCCCACAGCCGTGCCGTATACCCCGAACCCGACTCCGGGCCGGACGCTGCAGTGACGACGCGGGAGCCGTCCGGGGAGAATTGCGCACTGATGACATTACCCTGGTGCCCCGTGAGACGGGCAATCTGCTTGGCTTTTGCCACGTCCCACAGCCGTGCCGTACCGTCTCTGGATGCCGTCACGACCCGTGTTCCGTCGGGCGAAAACGCGGCCGTCAAAACGCCGCCTTTGTGACCCGTTAGCCGGGCAACCTGCTCACCGGCGGGGACATTCCAGATCCGGACCGACCTGTCTGCCGAACTGGTGACGACCTGCGATCCGTCGGCGGAAAACTGGGCGTCGGTCACTGTTCTTCTATGCGCGTCGAGGATGACAACCTGGGTTTTTGAAAAAGTGTCCCAAAGACGAGCCGTGTTGTCCTGCGATGCGGTGGCGATGCGGGAGCCATCCGGTGAGAATCTCGCGTCTGTCACGTTGCCTTCGTGACCCCTGAACACGTCGACTTGCCTGCCGGTGTCCGTGTCCCAAAGCCTTACCGTACGGTCCGAAGAGGCGGTGACGATGCGAGAGCCGTCGGGTGAAAACCGCGCGCTGTTCAGCTTTTCGATATGTCCGTTGAGGACGGCTGTTTGCCAGCCCCTTGTTGCATCCCAAAGCCGGGCGGTCCGGTCGTGTGAGGCCGTGAGAATTCTGGAACCGTCAGGCGAGAACCGGGCGTTCCCGACCACATCCGAATGTCCGATCAGAACGGATATCTGCTGACCTGTGCGTGCATCCCACAACCTGGCAGTCGGGTCGAGAGAAGTCGTGACCACGCGAGATCCGTCAGGCGAGAACCGGGCACTGTTGACGGAACTCACATGTCCCCTGAGGACCGCGAGTTCCTCTCCAGTGCCGGCGTCCCATAGCCGCGCCGTCGTGTCCCATGATCCTGTCACGATGCGTTTTCCGTCTGCAGAAAACTCAACGCTCTCGACTGTTCCCTCATGTCCCTTGAGGACAACGACCTGCTTGCCTGTTGTCGCGTTCCAGACCCGGGCCGTGCTGTCTCCTGATCCCGTGACGATTTGCAAACCGTTCGGTGAATACCGGGCGCTCCAGACTTCCTTTCCATGGCCTTTCAGGACAGCAACCTGTTTGCCGGTTGCAATGTTCCAGACCCGCGCGGTCTTGTCGTCGGAGGTTGTGACGAGTCCGGATCCGTCCGGTGAAAACCGCACGCCCCTTAGCGGGCCCTTGTGGCCTTTGAAAACGTGAACCGGCGCACCAGTCTGTACATCCCACATCCGTGCCAGACCATCGGAGGTTTTTCCGCGAGCAAAGGTGACGACTTGTTTTCCATCCGGTGAGAACAGGGTACCGTCGACGGCAGCGCCCTGCTGACTGATGATGATGCGCTCCTTCTGGGCAACAGCCGCGCTGTAGAGACCGACCTCAGCCGCGGCAACATAGGGGCGAACTCTGTGCAGTTCATCTTCCGCCGACTGGTCTCTCAGGCCTTCGAGCGCCACCAGCATGCCGGAGATGGTGTTGCCGGCATTCGTCTGTTCCTGTGCCAGGTCGGCCAGATGGAGAGATTGCGCGACCAGGGCGAAATCACGCTCCCGAAGGGCCTTGAGTCTTGCCAGGTCCGTTTTCGCGCCGATGTCTTGTGCACGTTTCAGGGATTTCTCCGTGGCAGTCCGCCGGGCATCCGCCTCCTGCGCGCGCAACTGGGCACCTTTCTCGCTCTGGAAAGCGGCATCGCGGCGTGCTTCTGCTCCCAGCACCAGTTCCAGGGCCCGCTTTTCACTCTTGAGCGCCGCGTCACGCTGTGCGTCGGTGTCGAGCTTTTGCATGTAGATCATGCCCGAGATCACGGTCATTATGCCGACCAGCGCAGCCGCCACCGATGCGGAGATACGCAGTTTCCGCCGGCGCATTGCAGCCTTTCGGCTGTCCGCAATGTACTGGCGGTGAGATCCGGTTGGGCCCGGCCCCTTCTCAGGCTGCGCCTCCAGCCACTGTTCTGCGTTGTCGAGTGCGCGGCCTCGGAGCGGAAGCGCGCCTATTCTTTGTTGTGCTTCCCACTGACGGGCAAATTCGCCCAGACGTGTATGCTGCCGGATCCAGCCGATATCGGCATTGAGGGCGTCGGCAAGTTTGGAAACCGAGGCGCTAATGTCCTTGCGTTTCGTGAAGTCGACTGAGTCGTGCCTTGAGAGTGCTATCGGTACGAGGTCCGCAGGCACTTCACGGATCAGAATTGGCACGACGCGCTTATTCAACCCACCGGCACAATCGAGCTCCCACTGACAAAGCTCCGATTTGGCCGAGTGTTGACTTAACCCATAAACGATCGTGTCAGCTTCTTTGATCAGCGGCTGGACGTGCTCCGTCCATTCTTCATGGCCCAGGAGATCGTCAGGACCCCGAATGATGTCGATGCCCTCTTCGTGTTTCAGCGCTTCGACGATTTTGGACACGAACTGCCGGTCCCGTCCGGCACATGAGATAAAGATTTTTATGGTTGGGTTATCCGAGTTGGCGGCCTTTGCCACGATCTATCCTTTTGCCTCGCGGTGACGCACGATTGGCCTTGTCATGGATTGTGATTGTCACGATTGTTCCAGACCGGAATGAAGGCACTTTTGGCGTACCCAGTCAACCCGAAGCCAATGTGTTCTCTCCTGCCATGTAGACCGCAACGGTCTTGAACTTGCCGTCCTCAATCTCAAAGAAGTTGCAGTTCGACTTGTGCGTCTTGCTGCCGTCATGGTGACTGTTGACGACGGCGAAGCGTACGGCAATCCGGTTGGCGTCCGGATCCGGTACAAAGACAAAATCCCTATGGCAAACGGCCGCATGATTAGACCACAGCCTGTCGAACATGCCGCTAATCTCATCGATACCCCGCAGCGTCACCCCATGGGTCTCGACGGTGAATACACACCCTTCCCTCAAGGTCTGGCGGATGACATCGAAATCTTCATGGTCGACGCCCGAAAAGTAACGCCGGACCAGTTCTGTCATCTCCTGTTTTGTCATGTGAGAGTTAGAGCACAACCGGAATAAAACACCAAAGATGCGAAGGTGTGTTCCTGACGTCCGTCACAAGGCCCGGCGCACGGCATCAAGTGGACTAACCATTTTTGGCCTTGCGAACGTCGCTCAGATAAATCTGGATCCTTTCCTTGATCGAACCTTCCGAAGCCGAGCGGACAAGAGCCGCCAGATCCGCATCACGGGTATCGGATGTTGTCCGCAATCGCATGGACGCAAATGCCGACGGGCTCAATGCCAAGGTCTCTTCCAGCGAATTCTCGACAATTTTGGACCAATCGTCCTGTGTACTGACGGCCTGAACAAACCCTGCGGCCTTCGCCTCTGCGCTGTCGAATGCTGACGCACGCAACAATAGGGAACGCGCCGTGTCGGCGCCAAGCAGGCCGGCCAGACGGTTGGTTCCCAGGACAACGCCGAATCGCAGGCCCGGCATACGAAATCGCGCATCAGGTGCAGCGATTCGCCATTGGCACGCGGCAACAAGATCGGCCGCAGCGCCATAACAGGCGCCATGGGCCAGAGCCAAAGTGGCGAAAGGCGCGTGATAGACCCGCTGTAAAAGATCTTCCAGCCTGACAAACCGCAACAACAGGTCGCCGTCGCTCATGTCTTCGAGACCGTCGAGATCAAAACCGCCTGAAAATCCTTTGCCGGAACCGCTGAGCACCACAAGTCGAACTTTTTCGCTTTCCGCAACGCCGAGCGCCTCATGCAACGAGTCGACCAGTCCTGCACTGAAGGCATTCAACTTCTCGGGGCGGTCCAGACTGACATGCAGGATCTGGCCCTCCTGTCTTAGGGAAACCGGATTGCTCATGTTCGCTTGGTGCCCTTGTCGCCGAGCCAGTCGGTGAATACTTCTTCCGTGTGCGCCCCCAGCACGGGAGGCGGGCGGTAAATCTCGAAACTGTAGTCCGACATCGCCACCGGAAAGGCGGTTGTCCGGGTGGAAACCTGGTTCGGCAATTCAAGGTGCTGAACCAGTTGCATGTGCGCGACCTGCTCATCTTCCAGGATGTCGCTGTAGGAATTGATCGGCGCGCAAGGCACACCGCGCTGATCCATGTCCTCAAGCCACTCCGCCGCACTGCGCGTGGCAAATTGCGGTTCCAGGATTTCCACGAGCTCCGTCTGGTTTTTTGCCCGCAATGTCTGGTTGGTAAACCGTTCGTCAGTGGCCAGCTCCGGCATGTCGACCGCTTTGGCGACTTCCGCCCACAACCGGTCATTGCCGGCGGCGATGATGAAATAGTCGTCACTGGCACGGAAAGCCTGATAAGGCGCATTGCGCGGATGGGCCGAACCCATCTTGCGGGGCGTGTTGCCTGTGCCGAAATATTCGCTGGTCTGCAGAGCGGCGACACCGAGCAGGCATCCCAGCATCGAGCAATCGATGTAACCGCCCTCACCGGTCTGCCGTGCCTGCATCAGCTTGGCGAGGATAGTGTAGGCCGCATAGAGACCTGCGCAAAAATCGCCAACCGGCACACCACTCTTGACCGGCGCACCTCCCGCCTCTCCGGTCACGCTCATCAGGCCACTCATACCCTGGACCGTCACGTCGAAAGCGCCTTTCTTGGCGTAAGGGCCTGTCTGGCCGTAGCCGGAAATCGAGCAGTAGACCAGTTGTCGGTTGGTCTTCTTTACCTCTTCATAGCCCAGACCCAGGCGCTCCAAGACACCAGGTCGGAAATTCTCCAGAATCACATCGCAGCTGTCCGTGAGTTTTTTCAGCCGAGCCACACTGGCGCCGTCCTTCAGGTCGACCGTGATGCTGCGCTTGTTGCGGTTCAGCGAGGCGAAATTCTCGCTATACCCACCTTCGGCCGTGTCGGCGCCGGAAAGAGGAGGCCAGGCTCTCATGCCATCGCCACCGTCTGGCCGCTCGACCTTAACCACATCCGCGCCAAGATCGGCGAGGAGCGATCCGGTAAAAGGACCGGCCGCGATCTGGCCGAATTCAAGAACCCGAACGCCAGCCAGCGGAAAATTTGCTGCATCTTTCATGATTTCACGGCCTTTGATGTCGGCGCTTTGGTCTGCATCATTCCTCGACTTTCGCAATGAAGCGGCGTTCTTGCTTTGTTTCGGATTCGAACTCGCAGCGTTCGGTTAAATTCATGTGTCCGCCTCAGCAACATGAAAATCCTTACACAAACTAAATGCTCTTTATGAACTGGTTGGCGGTGAAAGCCGCCTGATAGAGGCGTGCCTTGAGATCGCGTCCTGAAACGGCCCCGGTGGCAGTGATTGGCAAAGGCAGATCTTGTTCCTGGCCGCCCGACAGCATTTCCGCCATGGCTTTCCCGAACATCGTGCCGGGAGCGATACCCCGGCCATTGTATCCGATTGGCGTGTAGAGGTTTTCCGCCAGACGATGAATGCGCGGCAGATGATCGGAGGTCATGGCGATCTGGCCATGCCAGGAGGTTTCGATCTCGACCGGCCCCAGATCGGGAAACAACCGCTGGAGGCTGCGCAGAGCCCATCGTTGCGACAAGCCTTTTTCACCACCAATCACCCGGCCCATTGACCCGATCAGGAGGCGGCCGAATGCGTCGCGGCGCAGTGAAAACATGATGGCGCCGGTGTCCCACATCCCCTGTCCTTCACGGAGGATCGCCTCACCGCGTTCCCCCAGAGGTGTGGTTGCCAGTTGAAAATAGTGGATCATGGTGAACGTCTCTTTCAAGCCCGGCCACAGATCGTCTGAGTAGGCGTTCGTGCCGAGCACGACGGCATTGGCCGTTACCGTGCCTCGATCGGTACTCAGTATCCATTTGTCATTTTGACGGGACATCTTCTGGACTGTCACCCCGGTGCTGATCCGCGCGCCCGCCGCCCGGGCCGCCCGGGCCAGTCCCCGCACGTAACCCATCGGATTGATAGTCCCGGCCCTGTGATCGAGCAGGCCGCCGTGGAAGCCGCGGCTTCCAATTTTCTCCGCAGCCTTTTCTCGTGACAACAAATCGACCGGTGCCCCAAGGCGGTGCCACTCTTCGGCGCGGCGCGCGAGATCTTCGTAACCCTTGGGGGAATGGGCGGCGTGGATCGTACCGTTTCTGTTCGCTTCACAGCGAATTTGGTGTTTTTCAATGAGGGAGAATACATATTCCGGCGCGTCGCCGAGGGCCTTTACAAGTTTTGTCCCACGGTCTGCTCCGAGCTTTTCGCGCACATCCTGCGGCGGCAACCACAGCCCAGCATTGACCAGACCGACATTGCGCCCGGAGCCGCCGAACCCGATGTGCCGTGCTTCAAGCACATGACATTCCCTGCCGGTTCCGGCTGCATGCAATGCCGTCGACAGTCCGGTAAATCCACCTCCGACAATGGCGACATCGGTTGTGATGTCGTGCTCCATCGGTGATGAATAGTCCTCCTCTTCTGCCGTCTCGTCCCACAGCGATATTGGTGGTGTTGTGCCTGCAGACGACAAGACTAGTCTCTTCCTCCCGTTTCCTGAGCAGCCACTGATCGCGACGTGTCCGTGTTTTGCACAAACGACAGCCCTTGCCCATTTTGGGCTATGGGAGGTTCGGTGTCCATCACCGGAGGATACATGATTTCCGGCAGGACCGCGGTGCCGATAGTCACCCAGATGATCGTGCCCGTGCTACCGGTCGGACCTCTAGCTACAGAAACAACGTGGTAATCTGCGGTACCAGCAGAATGATCGTCAAAATGAACAGCTGCATGGCAATGAACGGCAGGAAGCCACGGAAAATATCAGGCAATGTGATGTGCGGCGGTGCGACGGATTTTAGGTAGAATGCTGCCGGTCCAAACGGCGGCGACAGAAAGCTGACCTGCATGTTGACGCAGAACAGAATGCCGAACCACACGCGAACCATTGAGCTGGAATCCAGAGTGCCAATCAGGCCAAGCTCTTCAATCGGCAGTTTCAGTACGATCGGCAGGAAGACCGGCATCACCAGAAGCACAATGCCTGTCCAGTCCATGAATGCGCCCAGGAACAGGAAGATCACCATCATGACCAGCAAAACGCCCATGGTTGGCAGGTCATAGCCGACAATAAGGTTGGCAACAAAGGTGGGCCCGCCGGCAATTGTATAGGCGCCGGCAAGTGCCGTCGCACCGAACGTCACCCAAATGATCGTGCCGGTTGACTTGAACGTTCGCATGGATGCTTCACGAAGCAGGTTGAATGAGAATTCACCGCGTATCCAGATCAGAAACAACACGGCGAGTGAACCCATCGCAGCAGCCTCCGTGATGCCTGTTATGCCGCCATAGATTGAGCCGAGCACAACGAACACGACGAGCATTGGAGCCACCATGCCCTTGCCCTTGGCCCAGGCTTCCTTGGCGACATTCAGGCCAACGACGAAGAAAATGAAAACTGCGCACACAACAGTGATGGTCACGGAGGTCCAGAGCGTCGCATTGTCGATGAGTTTGGTGTTGCCGTCGATCATGTTGGCATTGAACTGACTGAAGCCTTTCAGATAAAACCACCGGCCCGCTACGAGCGCGGCGCCGACACCAGCCAGTAAAAACAGAAGCGTTGAACCGTAAAGTGCCTTCTCTCGACCGGTCATGTCATCGGGAGTGGGATCGGGCAGCGGTGCCAGCTCCGGGTTCATCCGGGTGCGCACAAGAATGTAGATAATGTAGCAGCCTGCAAGCATGAAGCCTGGCAGAAATGCCGCTTTAAAAAGTGCGTGGATCGAGGTTTCCGTAATCAGTCCGTAGAAAATCAGAACGATTGAAGGTGGGATCATGGTACCGAGCGAACCTGAGGCGCAGATTGTGCCGATGGCAAGGTTCTGATTGTATCCAAGGCGCAGCATCTGCGGCAACGCGATCAGGCCGAGCAACACCACTTCTCCGCCGATAATGCCCGACATGGCAGCCATCACGATGGCCATGATGGCGGTGACAACGGCAATGCCGCCGCGGGTGCGTGACATCCACTTGCTGAGGGACGAGTACATGTCACGCGCAATGCCCGAGCGTTCCAGCAAGGTCGCCATGAATATGAACAACGGCACAGATATGAGCACGTAGTTGGTGGTAATGCCGTAGAGTCGTTGAGCCAGGATATTCATCGGCCCGCTGCCGAAGTTGCTGGTCAGAATACCTGAACCGAAACTCATCGGGTCAGTGATCAGCGTCGGCTCGAACTTGAGCACCATGACGACGACCGCAAGGAAACCGGAGGCGAAACCGAGTGGCATGCCGATCATCAGCAACGCGAGCATGCCGAACAGCAAGATGATTGAGATCGTTCCGATATCCATCGTGGGACCCTTTAATTTTCCGGTTTCGGTGGATTTCCGGACAAGATCTCGTCTGGAGTAATCGCCTGCTTGTACACGGCCACTTCTTCGGCAATTTCATCCAGCTCCACATGCGGAGAGGGTGTCCTGTTGAAGTCGCGGAAAAGCCCGATTACCACAAGAGTAACCGCGGCAACCAATAACACACCGATGCCGATCTGCCATTTGAGCGGGACCACATGGCCTTCGGGCGGCACGATGAATAGATTGTAAACTGCGGCAAGGGCAAGGCCGGTCACCAGCACAACGACAAGGATATCGAACAGTTTGCGGACCCAGGCAACCGAAGGCCAATCGCGAATGAGGTTGGACACGGCCTGCATGGCAAGAAACAAAAGCATCGTCAGGATGAGCGGCTTGATTGTTGCCGGTAAGGGCGGGTCAAAGGCTGTGCCAAACGTTTCCCAGCGCAGAAATTTGGCTCTGGCCTCTCCAAACCCGCCCCAGACAACGGAAAATGCGAAAACACAAACGCAAATGGTGGACAGCACATCAAACAGGCGCCGCATCCACAGGGGCACCATATCGTAAATGATGAATATACGGATGTGGCTGCGTTGCTGCATGGAATACAGTCCGGCGGATAGGTAGATCCCACCGGCGATCCAAAGCGACATCTCGTTGACCCACAAAGTTGCCGCGGCAAAGAAATAACGCATGACCACTTCGTACAGAATGATGAGGACAATGAAGAAGGGCGCCCACATGGCAATGCGGCTGAAACACCATGTGAGCAGGTCCAGCGGGCCAGTGCGCTCATGTTCCATCATGCGATTTTGCTCCCCTGAGAAGCATGCTTGCGCTTGTCCGGTCGTCAACCTGGGTCATATTCGATGATGACGTACGGGAGGACGGATGAGGCGGCTCCGGTGGAGCCGCCTCATCCGGTTGTCGTTTTACTTGGCCAGGCCGAGTTGACGCAGATAAGTCAGATGCGCTTCAACCAGAGCCTTGGCTTCCGGCGTGGTCGCAAATTCAGACCAGGTTGCCTGTGCTGCATCACGAAATTTCTGAAGCTCTTCAGGAGCCCACTGAGACAGGGTCACGCCTTTTGCACGCAACGCTGCAGCAGCTTCCGCGTTCTTTTTCTCGAACGTCAGGGCGGTACGCAGAGCAAGGGCTTCCATCGCGACTTTCATGATGCGCTGATGGGCTGCCGGCATGGCATCGAACTTTGCCTTGTTGCAGGCGAGATGATCCGACGGCATCGAATGGAAGCCGGGATAATTGGCGAACTTCACGATGTCGTAAAGACCGAGACCGACATTGTTGGCAAGACCGGATGCATCCGCACCGTCGATGATGCCTGACTCAAGCGCCGTGAAGATTTCCGTGAAGTCCATCACGATCGGTTTTGCGCCAAGTTTTTCGAAGATCTTGGTTTCCATTCCAGGAGGCGAACGGAACTTCCAGTCCTTGAAATCCGCCGTACTTGCAATGGGTCTTGAAGACGCGAAGGATTCCTGACCGTAGATCCACCAGCCGATAAGTTCCATATCAAACTTGTTGTAGAGCTTCTGTGCCGCATCGAGGCCGCCGCCATAATAGAGCCAGGAAAGCTGCTGGTACGGCGTGTCGTAGCCGCCCATGATATCGCCGACGAACTGGAAGGCCGGATTCTTGCCGGTCTGGTAGGCGCCACCGGTCATATCGCAATCGAGGATACCGGTTGCTGCTGCATCGAAGGTCTCAACCGATTTGACGACCGAAGACGAGTAAAATATTTCCACCTTGATGCCGCCGCCGGACATGGTCTGAATGTCGTCTACATACTGAGCGGCGAGCTTGCCGGACACGGTTTCCGGGGCATAGTGTGTCTGAATACGAAGCTTGGTTTCCTGAGCCTGGGCGGAAAGACCGAAGCTTGCCGCCAGAAGGGCTGCGCCGGCAACGCCGGCAAGAATGTTTCTGAATTTCATTTGAACGTTTCCTTGTTACTGCGTGGCCTTCCCTCGCGGCGGGCCTCGCATTGGTCTTCGTTCCATGCCAGATGAAGAGACGCGTCAAGAGCCTATAGACATGCAACCTTATTGGGCAAAGCGCCGCCTAGGCCGCGCCCATCCAGATGGAATGATACGTTGCCGCCACGTTTGTGGCAATAAATATTGCCTGACAATGTGGCATTCATGCGAATTATTTCGTATCGTATTCAATAAATGCTCGTGCAAAGGGAAAGCGAAATAGAGTTTTTTGCCAATGTCGGGCCCGTTCAATATTGTCAGGCAATACAAAACCAAACGCATGATCGAAAATTCAGACACCGGTCGACAGGAGAGGTTGTACGTCACAACAGCCCGTCGCATTGCGGCGCTGATCGTTACCGACGGTTTGCAGCCCGGCGACAGGTTGCCTGCCGAAAAACAACTCGCGCGACAGTTGGATGTTAGCCGGGCAACCATTCGCGAAGCAATCGTCGCTATGGAGGTCATGGGTCTCATTGAAGTCCGTATCAATGTTGGCGCGGTCGTCCTGGAGTTGGACAGTACTTCGAGCACAGCACTTTCGTATCCTATGGAAAACCAAGAGGCATCGCTCAAGGACGCCCTGGAAACAAGTGCCCTCAAAGAAGTCGCGAGCCTGAGGATTCTTATGGAGAGCGAAGGCGCACGACTCTCCATTGCTCAGGGTGGCGTCGAGTGGGAAAGCACACTTTTTGCCGCCCATCATCGGTTGGCGCACATCGAACGTTCCATGCACCGCGACGGAGATGTCCATTTCGATCTGTGGAGACAATGTGACTGGGATTTTCATGCGGCGTTGCTATCGGCCTGCGGCTCGATGTTGCATCAAAAGGTTCACAAGGCCCTGTTCGATCAATTCCGGAAAGTTGTGACCCTTGAATTTCAAACCCAGGGCTTTCGCGGCAATCATATCATAGAAGAACACAAGGCCATCCTCGATGCAGCCCTTGCACGCGATTCAAAGGCCTGTGCCGACGCGTTGGAAAATCACATCAGTGTCTACTTCCGTAACGGTCGTGCCGGTGATGTCTTGACGCCCCCTTCAACCGAACTTCACCACACCAGTCCTCTGGGGACCGAATCTTGAAATGCGCAATTCCTGGATTGGGTCTCGAGGGACGGCACCTGGCGTTGAATTTCCTCGACGACAGACATGAGGCAGCCGTTTGGCGTCCGTAGCAGGAGTCGCGATTCTGGCAGACCGGGGAGAAAATCTTGTGACACCGGATAACAACATATGAAAGTCGAACCTTACCATGAGCACAGTCACAGTATTTGATTGTCGCGTTTTCAACGTGCCCCTTGAAGAGGTCCTGTCTGACGCCAAGCACGGTGATCATACGCACTTTGAACTGATTACCGTGACCCTGAAACTTGCCGACGGAACCTCCGGAACAGGATACACCTACACAGGCGGCAGGGGTGGTCGCGCCATCCTCGCGATGCTTGAACACGACCTGAAACCATTTGTCCTGGGTAAAGATGCAACGGACGTGGAAGCGCTTTATGACGCCATGCAGTGGCACATCCACTACGTCGGCCGCGGCGGCATTGCCTCCTTCGCCATTTCGGCGGTGGATATTGCGCTCTGGGACATCAGGGGCAAGCGCGCCGGCGAACCGCTGTGGAAAATGGCCGGCGGCGCGTCCGACCGCTGCAAGGCCTACTGCGGCGGCATTGACCTGAATTTTCCTTTGCCCAAGCTACTGAACAACGTCCGAGGCTACGTCGATGCTGGTTTCAACGGTGTGAAGATCAAGGTCGGTAAACCGGCCCTTTCGGAAGATCTCGAACGGGTCAGAGCGGTGCGTGAAGCGCTTGGACCCGATGTCGCGTTCATGGTCGATGCCAACTATTCCATGAGCGTCGATGAAGCCATCACCGCCGCCAGAGCGTTCATGGACTCCGACATTCTCTGGTTCGAAGAACCGACGATCCCCGATGACTATAAAGGGTACGGACACATTGCCGACGCCACCGGCGTGCCTCTGGCCATGGGCGAAAACCTGCACACCATCCATGAGTTCGAGTACGCGGTCGCCGATGCCAAGCTGTCATTTCTGCAGCCCGATGCCTCAAATTGCGGAGGCATAACCGGCTGGCTCCAGGCCGCCAAACTGGGCGAACGGCACAACATTCTGCCGTGTAGCCACGGTATGCAGGAGCTTCATGTCAGCCTGGTCTCAGCACGGCCCAATGCCGGCTGGATCGAAGTCCACAGCTTCCCCATCGATGCTTATACGACCAGACCGCTGGTGATCGAGAACCATTTGGCCGTCGCACCGTCAACGCCGGGGACCGGCGTTGAGTTCGATTGGGCGAAACTGGAGGCTGCGCATCGCAAAGCTGGATGACGCTGCTGGGGCCTCACCGCGGCTCCCACTACGGGGTCTGGGTGGTTCGGCGGGTCATGATTTGATGACACAGACCGGCAAGAACTGCACAGGCGAACATGACCCATAAGGCGGTAATCGGAGCTACTCCTTGCAGGACCCCCGTGACCTGCGACGCCACCGCACCGATCGCAATCTGGGCAAAACCCGACAGGCCTGCGGCCGCACCGATGGTCTTCGGCAGCACCGAAATCGCAGCAGCCGTGCCGTTGGGAACGGTCATCCCATTACCGAGGGTAACGATCAGCATTGGGGCAAACAGCGTGAGTGGCGCCAGGGCCCCGGACACAGCAGCGATGAGCATGATCAGGGTCCCCGCAATCGCAAGGGCGTTTCCGATAGCAATCATGCGATCGATACCGATCCGTTGCGAGTACCGTCCGGACAGAAAGTTTCCGGTCATGTAACCGACCGAAACCAGCATGAACCAAAGGCCGTAATCGAGTGGCGAACGGTTGAGCACTTCCACCATGAGGAACGGTGCGCCGGCAATGAAAGAAAAGAACACGGCGCTGCAGAATCCGAGCGTTAGGGTGTAACCGATGAAACGCGGCTGACGAATGAGGCCAGCAGCCCCGGTTAACAGTCTGGCGGTTTCGGCGGCGTCGCGTTTGCTTGCCGGGTTGGTTTCAGGCAGCCGCCAGATGGTCAACATCAGAACCCCGCCGCCAAAAAAGCTCAGGACATAGAACGAAGCGCGCCACGTTGAGACCTGCTCCAGCAAGCCGCCAAGAGCGGGGGCGAACATCGGCACCAGCACCCACACCATGGTGATATAGCCGAGCACACTGGCTGATGCTTCACGGCCATGCAGGTCACGCACGATGGCGCGCGCCAGCACCATGCCGGCAGCACCACCGAGTGCCTGCGCAAAGCGCGCCGCCATCAGGGTTTCGATGGATGTGGCAACTGCGCACAGAAGGCTGCCCACGATGTACAGCGTGAGGCCGGCCAGCATGGCGGGCCGGCGCCCGTAACGGTCAGACAGCGGACCGTAGAACAACTGGCTGACGGCGATACCGGCGAGATAAACCGTCAATGTCAGCTGAACTGTTCCCGACGAAACTGAAAATTCACTCATCAGTCCGGGAATGGACGGCACAAAGATGTTCATCGCGAGCGGGCCGGTGGTGCTCACGGTCACGAGGATGGCATAGAACAGCATTGGTCTTGCGCCCTGAACAGGCGAAGAGAGGCTTGACATCAAGACAGGCTTTCAAGGGACGGCGGGTGGCGCACTATAGGCCGGCGACGAATCTTTTGCCAAGCCGCGAGGCATTCTTGGTTGAGCCAATGTCGTGTTTGTCGCCGGAGGGCGCTGGCCGATCCCGGGTGTGGGAGTCTCCGTCTTCTCCGCTGTTCGCAACAAAGACATTTGAACAGATGCGACTATTGCCTTGGTTGATGGGTCTCGATCCAATGCTGGCGCGTGATGCGGTAGTCGGGAGAGTCTTCGGCGTAGGCCATGCGCCGTCCGTTGGATGTGAGACCGCATTTTTCCAACACCCGACGTGACGCCGTATTCTCATCATCGAAAGTCGCGACAGCTTCGATCAGGGGTGTTTCTTCAAACGCAAATCTGAGCAGGCGTTTGCAGGCCTCCGTTGCGTAACCTTTTCCCCAAGCCGACCGTCTTAAAATGTAGCCGATCTCGATGTCACCGTCAGGCAGCCCCTCTCCGGTCACAAGATCCCAGTTCGTGTCATCTTCCTCAATGGGCAAAGGGAGGAGTATCGCCGTCCCGACCTTCTCTTCCGTTGCCAGTTCTGTCAGCGACCAGATACCGATACATCCGCCACCGCAGCGCCTGAGCAACGTCGGCATTTCGTCAGCCAACTCTTCTTCGCTATGGGTCCTTTCGTCGAGGTACTTCACCACATCCGGATCGGTCCACAAGGCAACCACCAGATCTAGATCCGCTTCGGTCAAGGGCCGATACAGGAGCCGTTCACTTTTGAAGGTAAGATTCATGAAGGTGTCTCATTGGCCGCCGACGGATCGAAGATGCTGTAGTATTTCTTGATGTAATCGGTCACCCGCCAGGAACAGATCGTGCCCTTCGGGACGAAGAAGACATCGCCGGCACCGAAGGCATGTTCCGAACCGTCGCCTTCGGTGATCGTCACACCGCCCTCGAGCACCTGGACAAATTCATGACAGGGAAACGGCCGCAGTTCACTTTCGAAGGGCGTACTGTCCCACAGGCCGACAAACATGTTTCCGGCATCGTTGGTGAAGTGATTGCAGTCCCGTTGCAGTGGCAGTTCTCCTGTGATCTCGAACGGGTCGGTTGTCGTTATTTTTGCCAACCCAGCCTCGAGTGCGGCCTTGTTCAGCACCATGACACCGCCATCAGCCGATGCGATTTCCGGTGTTGGCGTGTCTGGGTTGCTGTAGGTCATGTAGAACTTGCGCAAGGGTCCGACCTGTTTCCAGCTTATCGGAATGGCATTGCGAATACAGAACGTTTCGCCCTGCCTGACGGTCTCCCCCACGCCACCGCCATCGACCATGACGACCTGTCCTTCGAGCACGCACATGAACTCGTCACCGGGATAGGGACCGAAGGCTTCCTGCATGGTCGTCGTCGTCCACACACCGACAGAAAGCCCGAGAGCCTCGTCTTCAAAATAGACATGTACAGACTGTTCCGGCAGTTCCGTCTGAAAGTCCGCCGGATCCAGTTCCATGTTGGAAAGCCCAACTCCCGCAGGCCCTTCCCGTTCCAGACGGATAACTCTTCTTTCAGTGCTCACTTCAGGACCTCTTTCAATCACCCGTCTGAATCAAACCAGGGTGGCAAGACAAGGTGCCGGTGTGGATAGCGCTATAACGGCAATCCTGCCAGCTCATACCTCCCCTCTATAGCGAAACAACGGAATTCAGTCAAAAATGTTGACTGACCAGTCAGATAGTGCATTTCTTGGGCGACAGGGTTTCAGGCTGTTCTACTGGACAGTTCCACAGGCACCGTGCTTTCAAAAAGGAGATGCCGTGACTGACGCGATTGCGGGTGTGCCAGGCAAGAACCGTTCCGCCACGAGGGCGGCACGCCGGCAGCAATTGATCAACGCGACAATCGACTCGATCGCCGAACGGGGCTTCTCCGGCACCACCCTGGACAAGGTGACAAAGGGGGCTAACCTCTCCCATGGCGTCGTCAACTTTCATTTTGAAAGCAAGGAAGATCTCTACGACGAGACCCTCGGCTTCCTCGCACAGGAGCACTACCGCCTTTGGCATGGGTCCATGAAACAGGCAGGCCCAGAACCAGACCGGCAGCTTGCAGCCATTGTCGAAGCCGATTTCGACAGAAAGGTCTGCTCGTCGAAGAAGCTGGCTGTCTGGTTCGCATTCTGGGGGCAGGTGAAATACCGCCCCAACTACATTGAGATCCACAACAGGTACGATGACGAACGTTTTGCGGAAATAAAAAGGCTGTGCTCCGAGATTATCGAACGCGGAGAGTATGAGAGCCTGGAACCCGCATCCGTGGCCCGATGCATCGAGGCGCTGATCGACGGGCTTTGGCTCAACCTTTTGCTCTATCCGACCAGTGCCAACCGCACCCGGTCCCGCGACGACTGCTTCACTTTCCTCAACGAAATGTTTCCCAAACACTTCCCGCCACGCAGGCCGGATAATGACCCAACAGTGCTTTGTCCACGTCCTGGCTCTCCACGAATGGAACGGTAATGACCCGCGACTCCCGCTACGACATATTGTTCGAACCGGTTCAGATTGGACCGGTAACCGCCAAGAACCGATTCTACCAGGTGCCCCATTGCACCGGCAGCGGATGGGAACGCCCCCGGACCTTGGCCGGCCTGCGTGAGGTCAAGGCCGAAGGCGGCTGGGCCGTGGTCAACACCGAGTATTGCTCCGTTCATCCCGCATGCGATGACGCCCCCTACCCCACAGCCTCTTTGTGGGATCAGGGCGATATCAGATCACACGCCCTGATGACCGAAAAGGTTCATGCGCACGGCGCCCTGGCCGGCGTCGAACTGTGTCTTGGCGGTGCCCGGATGCCAAATCTCAGTACCCGCGAAATTGCCCTGGGCGTTGTCAGCATGCCCAATTCGGACGGCAACCCGTTCCAGACTCGCGCGATGGACAAGGCCGATATCCTGGAGGTTCGACGTTGGCATCGCAATGCCGCCCTGCGCGCGAAGGAAGCCGGGTTCGACATTGCCTATGTTTATGCGACCCACGGTTATTTGTTGTCCCAGTTCATGTCACCGGAACTGAACACGCGGATCGACGAATACGGCGGATCGGTGGAAAACCGCGTGCGTCTCGTGCGCGAGATCATCGAGGATACCAAGGAGGCGGTCGGAGACACCATGGCCGTTGCTGTCAGGTTCTCCGCTGAAACCAACGGAGGCGATGACAGAGGCGATGACGGCGGCGACGGCATTCCGATGCCCGGCGAGACCCGGGAGATGTTTGAAATACTGGGTGAGTTGCCCGACCTGTGGGACATCAACATCAACGATTATTCGCTTGAAATGGGATTGTCCCGGTTCGTCAGGGAGGGCTCTCTCGAACCTTACATGTCCTACATAAAATCGATCACCAGCAAACCTGTCGTCACCGTCGGCAGGTTCACGTCTCCTGACACCATGGCGAGTCAGATCAAGCGCGGCATTGTTGATTTCATCGGTGCCGCACGGCCTTCCATAGCCGATCCGTTTCTGCCCCGGAAGATCGAGGAAGGCCGGCTCGAAGACATCCGGGAGTGTATCGGATGCAACATCTGTTACGTGGGCGACGGCAAGGGCGTTCCTATCCGGTGCACCCAGAACCCGACCATGAGCGAGGAATGGCGGCGTGGCTGGCATCCCGAGTTCATCCCGGCGAAGGGCTCGGAGTCCCGTGTCCTGGTTGTCGGTGCCGGACCCTCGGGCCTTGAAGCCGCGCACGCACTAGGCAAGCGCGGTTACAATGTCATGCTGGCGGAGGCCGCCCGCGAACTGGGCGGCAGGGTGAGCCGTGAGTCCAGACTTCCCGGCCTCAGCGAATGGGCGCGCGTACGCGATTATCGTGTGCAACAACTCGATAAGATGGACAATGTCGAGATATTTCGCGAAAGCAAACTGAGTGCCGACGAGGTGCTGGACGTTGGAGCAGATCATGTCGCGATTGCCACTGGTTCCCTCTGGCGTAAGGACGGTTTCGGCAACGCTACGCCGGGTGGAGTAAGAGACCTTGGCCCCGCTGAGACGGTTTTCACACCCGACGATATCATGGCGGGTCGATTGCCTTCGGGCCAAACAGTCATCTTCGACGACGATCACTACTACATGGGGACAGTGCTGGCCGAACTCCTGCGGGCAACGGATGTGCCTGTCACCCTTGTCACCCCCGAAGACACCATATCGGCGTGGGGCAAGTTCACTTACGACCGATGGCGTGCCCAGACGAGACTGATGGAGATGGGCGTTGACCTGATCGTCGCCCAGAACCTCGCTGCGTTTGACGGCAAGTCAACGTCGCTCACGTGTACCTATACGGGGCGGCAAAAAACCATCGATGCGGAGGCGCTGGTTCTGGTTACGTCACGCGCGCCGGATGACAGTCTCTATCAACAGCTTGCAGACCGGATTGCCGAAGGGGCGGGCGACGCACCAAAATCTCTGAAGCGGATAGGTGACTGCGAAGCGCCGGCCATTATCGCCGCTGCAGTCTACTCCGGTCATCGGTATGCGCGCGAACTCGATGCAACCGTGGACGTCGACAATTCATTGAAACATGACCGGGTGTTCTTCGAGGAGTGATAATCGGGCATCATGCCCTGTCTTCCAGATCCGACAACTGGGCGTCGATAATCTCGATCATGCGGGCGCGGCCAAACCTGCCATAGTGCCCGGCATATACGCAATTTACGGGCAGCTCCCGCGTCCGCCGGAGGCTCGCGCAGTAGGCATCGGGGTGTTCCGGCGGCCAGGCCAGTCCATGTTCGCCATCATAGAGCATGTCGCTTGGAAACAGGCTGCCCGTAGCAGGCTCCCATACCGCCAGGCCACCCTCTTCGCGCTCGGGCAGGTTGAAGACCTCCAGTGTCCGGTCACCCGGATCGAAGACATCGCCTTCGTCCACCAGTTGCGTCGCCTCCGCAGGACACATTCTGTAGTCTTGCATACGGTAGCCCTCCCATGGCAGGGACCACAGTGTCTGGTCGTTCGGATAATCACCAATAGCACTCTGATCGGCAGTGGGAGAGGCAAGACAGGGTGCCGCTTCACGATGGCAGGCACGCTCGGCAAAACTGAACCAGCCGCCTGCATGATCGTAGGAACTGTTCAAGGCCAGCGCCGTCACCGGTTTGATCTGCCGCCCCGTGTGCCCGGGATCTGATAAACGTATCAGGCCACTCTGACGGCGGCCAGGAATACCCGTCCCCTACATCCCTGGCCGCACGTCGAATTCCTCATGTTGAGACTGACGAGAAGAATGACTCGGGCGAATCATGTTCGCGCAGTTCTCCCTGTTCCACGACGAAGAACCGGGTGCCCACGTCCCGCACGAACGCGCGGTCGTGAGAAACGATGACACAGCACGCTCCCAACTCAGATATCTCCTCGGCGAGAGCCTCCTGACCGGCGATGTCCACATGGTTGGTCGGTTCGTCCAGCAAATAAAAATTCGGCGCATCAAAACGCAGCGCAAGAAGGGCCAACCTTGACCTCTCCCCAAAGGACATATTGCCAATGGGCCGGCTTTGCATGTCATAGGCAATGCCCGCCATTGCCAAAGCGGAGCGGCATTGCGCGTCGCCGCGCCCTCGTCCGGTAACAAACCCGAACGGGGACTGATCCAGTGGCAATCCCGACAGAGCCTGATCCATGTGGCCCATGACCAGCGTCGGTGTCGTTCTGATGCCGGGAACTTCGATGTGGCCCGACAGAGCGTCGTGCAGCCGGCTAAGAAACGTCGATTTCCCCGTGCCGTTACGTCCCAGCACGACAATGCGATCGCCCTTGAAAATACTCAGCTTCGGGACTTTGAAGAGACCTCGACCGTCAGGCGTGGTAACCTGCAGGTGTTCGACCCGGATCAGCGACTTTGCGTGGGTGTCGCGGTTCGCCAACCGGATTTCGGCCCGGCGTTCACTGTGCAGCGAAGCCGCCGCCTCTTCGATCTTTTCGGCCCGAACACGCAATTGCTTCTGCTTCTTCTGCAACAGATCGCTACCCGAATTGATCCCGATGTTCTTCAGCTTGGCGGACTGTCGTCGCAATTGCTGTGCCTGCTTCAGATCACGCTCCAGTCCCGCGGCCGAGGTCGCGTCCACGTGGGCCAGTTCATCGCGCGCCCGGCTGTAGGGCAGCGAAAACTGGCAGGAGGTCTCCGGCCGTAGAAACAGTGTCCGGTTGGTCACCGCATCCAGAAAGCACCTGTCGTGACTGGCGATGACGACGGGAACATCGCCGATCCATGTATTCAGCCAGTTTTCCAGCAGCAGTATTTTTTCCAGGTCCAGATGGTTTGTCGGTTCATCCATCAGGAGCAGATCGGGGTCGGTGACCCATGCCCGGACCAGCAGCATCAACCTCTGCCAGCCGCCACTCAATGCGGCAACCCGCATATCCAGCAATTGCGGAGGAACGTCAAAAGAAGCCAGCACCATGTCGGCCCGCCAGCTTTCGCTTTCGCGCACCTCATCAGGCAGAGCGTCGAGCACGGCATCCTTGAAGGTCAGGTCCAGGAGCTCCGATCCCACGTCTTGTGGCACATAGCCGATAACGGTGCCGCGTTTGCGGATGATATCGCCGCTGGTGCAATCGAGGCTTCCGGTCAGACATTTCAGGAGGGTTGTTTTTCCCGCTCCGTTCTGTGCCACAAGACCAAAGCGGTGACCGGGCCCGATCGTCAGGGAAAGATTCTGGAAGAGCGGTGTGCGCCCAATGAAGGTAGCGTCATTAAGAGAAAGTATTGTCATGGTTGTTTCGAATAACTTGGCCACGCGATCGGAGCCGGGGCAGTGTCTGCTTAGCCACAGCGTTTGGTTTCACGCCACGGCACGAACAGGACAGACCAGTCAAGGAAACAACAATCGGGAAGGTTTGACCTTGGTCAGCCCTGCAACATCTTGTGATGCAGGGCGAAGACAGGGCCACGCGTACGATGGTGATCTGGTCTCCACATGTCACGGCCCTCCTTCTGTTCAGAATTCTGCGTCTTCACTACACGTCTACACAGTATAATGTCTGCTGGCGGAAGTTCAACCGGTCGCCCGTTTGCTTTCAGGCCTAATCGATCAATTTGACTTCGTCTCCGGCCTGGACCACACCTTCGACCAGCACGGCAGCGTATACCCCGGCCATACCACCATGGCTTCTGGTTACATGCCGCAGGGCTGTGGGATTGGATTTGGCCGTTTCGGGGTCAAGGGTGATCATAGCACAGCGTGGATCGCGCTCCAGGATCGACACTTGTACTTTTGAACCGATCCCGAGGGTCCTGCCGACGAACTTGTCCTCGGAGAAACCCTCCGCCTCTCCCAGATCAAGATAGACATTCGCACGGAACTGTCTCTTGTCCACAGGCGTCCCACATTCCTGGGCCAGGCGGTCAATCGTCTGAAGTGAGATCAGGGACACCGGACGGCAGTCTGTCATCGACCGATGGGACTGCAGCAGCGTCAGGATGTGTTCTCCGTCGAGCCCACCACCCAGTCGGTCGATCAGGACCGGATCATCGATTGCAAGCACATCGCCGGCAGGTGTCACCACGTCGATCATGAGGTCGTCCTGTTCGGCGTAGATGGAAGTCAGTCCAGGTGCCAGGTCTTCAGCTTCAGCCAGGTTGAGCGGCATTGACGCTTCCTGCGGATTCCGGAACTGCGGCTGGTAGAGCAGCATCTCCCTGTGTTCGCGGCCTGTCAGATAAGGAAAGCCCGCCACGCTGGCGCTGCTCTTGAAGGCATAGATACGGTCGCCGTAAACGCCGGCAAATCCGACAAAAGCCGCAGCCGGCATATGACCCCGCATGCTCTTGACCGGATAGCGCCACACACTCTCGACAGATCCCACAACAGACATACTCAGAGTCCCTTCTTTCGCAACGCAGGAAATTTCGCGGCCGCGTCAACTCTTGATCCGGTATCCGGTCTTGAAAATGAACCACACTATGGTGAGACATATGCATAGAAACAGGACAATCATAGCGAGACTCACACCGACACTGACGTCCGAGATCTCGTAAAAGCTCCAGCGAAACCCACTCACCAGATAAACCACGGGGTTGAACAGGGACACCGTCTGCCACGTGGGCGGCAACATTGAGATCGAGTAGAACGTGCCGCCGAGAAAGGCCAACGGCGTGATCACAAGAAGCGGAATGATTTGCAACTGTTCAAAGTTATCCGCCCAGATGCCGATGATAAAGCCGAGCAGAGCGAAAGTCGTGGCGGTCAGCACCATGAAGACGACCATCCATATCGGATGGGCGATCTCGAGCGAAATAAACAGATGTGCCGTCGCCAGAATGATCACCGCCAGGATGACCGACTTGGTCGCCGCCGCACCGACATACCCGATGACGACCTCGATGAACGAGATGGGCGCCGACAGCAGTTCGTAGATCGTTCCCGTGAACTTTGGAAAGAAGATCCCGAATGAGGCGTTGGTGACGCTGATGGTAAGCAGCGAGAGCATGATCATGCCGGGCACGATGAAGGCACCGTAGCTGACACCTTCAACTTCGGTAATGCGCGATCCAATGGCGGATCCGAAGACGACGAAATAGAGGCAGGTGGAAACGACCGGCGAGATCACGCTTTGCGCCAGGGTCCGTTTAGTCCGCGACATCTCATGCACGTAGATTGTCCATATGGCACGCAGGTTCATGGGTCTCGCCTTACCAGATTCACAAATATCTCTTCCAGAGAACTTTGGGACGTCTGCAAATCACGGAATCGGATGCCCGCTTCATTGAGATCTTTGAGGAGGGCCGTAATGCCGGTGCGCTCGGCCTTGGTGTCATAGGTATAGATTAACGTCAGGCCATCGTCGGCCAGCGCAAGGTCGTGATGCGACAGGCCTGAGGGAATCGCCTTGAGGCTGGCATGGAGATCCAGGGTCAATTGTTTCTTGCCCAATTTGTGCATGAGTTCTGCTTTGTTTTCCACCAGGATCACCTCGCCGTGGTTGATCACGGCCACACGATCGGCAATCTCCTCCGCCTCCTCGATATAATGGGTGGTGAGAATGATCGTGACACCGAGGGAGCGCAGATCGTGCACGACACGCCACATCTCCTGGCGTAACTCCACATCAACCCCGGCTGTAGGCTCGTCCAGAAACAGCACCTGCGGTTCATGCGCAAGCGCCTTGGCGATCATCACCCGTCGCTTCATACCGCCCGACAGAGTCATGATCCGGTCGTTGCGCCGGTCCCACAGGGACAGGTCCTTGAGGATCTTTTCGATAAGTGCCGGATTGGGACTCTTGCCGAACAAGCCGCGGCTGAAACGCACCACGTGGTCGACCGTTTCAAACGCGTCCGTTGTCAATTCCTGCGGCACCAGTCCGATGAGCCGCCGGGCTGATCGGTATTCCGCGATGATATCGTGACCATCGACGGTGACGCGGCCTTGCGATGGCGTGACGATACCGCAGATGATCGAGATCAGAGTTGTCTTGCCGGCGCCATTCGGCCCGAGCAACGCGAATATCTCCCCCCGGCCAATCTCAAGGTCGATGGTCTTGAGGGCCTGAAAGCCGGTATCATAAGTCTTGGACAGGCCGGAAACGGAGATCATGGTGTCCTGTGAACGGTTCGACACGGTGGATGAGAGGCATCGGATTGAGTTAGCGGGAGCCATACACGAACTTCACCTTCATCGCCACTGTTGTAGTGGCTTCGCCGTCATCAGCCGTAAACCTTCGACAGTTTTGAGCGGTCCGTTCTTGTTGCGGATCGTTGCTCTGGCTTTCTCAAGCACAGACGCCGGGCGAGTTCACTCAATAGACCACTCTCGGGATCTTTTCGTTCCAGGTTCGTTCAAAAACCCTGGTCGTTCCCTCGAAAGCAGCGATGCGGCCCTCCAGAAAAAAATGTGCCGCATCGCAGGTGACAACGAGCTCACTTTCGGTTCGCACATCCCAGCCGTCACGGGCAAAATGGAAGCCGGCCTGGTAGATGATCTTGGCGGAAAGCGGATCACCCTCTGTGATGTGGTATCGTTGTGCGTTCGAATTGCCATAGGTAAGCCCGTTGTCGGTGAATTCTATTTCACCGCCGTCGTACTCGACATCATAGATGATCTCGCCGGTCGGTACGTTCTGGTGGACATGCCGTGATCCCGATGGCTCTTTCAGCACGCGATGTGATGGTGCAGCGGCTGCATCTGCCGGTTGAAACGGTGAATCGATCTCGCCATCAGTCGCCGCGTGTCGGACCGGAATCTCCAGACGCGCCAATGCGGGATCGAGGCTCAACTGGGCCGCTTCCGCAAGAGGCCACGCCATGGGCCACATTTGCGTTGACAGCGCCAGCCGCAGCCTACGGCCCTTCTTCAGGCGCCATCCGGTATCGTTCAACCTGACCGTCACGTCCATCCGTTCGCCAGCGACCACGTCGGCAACACGTTCGCGACCATCACGGAGCTTGAGGTTGAGAATACCATAGCTGATCAGTGTGGACGCACCGTCCGGTGCCACATCGCATAACCGTGCAGCGACCAAACCGCTGTCCCGGTCGCTGGCAAGCCGCAGGCGCAGCAGCGGCGTTCCGAGAAGCTCAAGCGGCTCATGCAGCGGTGTGCTGTCAAAGCAAACCGATTTCGAATCGTCCAGACGCTGATCCTGCGGCAGTTCGGCAATTCCTGAAATCGGCATGTATTCACCGCTGGCCAGCCCCGTTGAAACCGGTGACCTGAACACCGTGATGGGCCCGGGTTCTGCCGGTTCGTCGCAGAGGGAATGGTCATTGAGCCACAAACACCGCGTCTCAACATTGTCCGTTGGCCAGCTGGTTTCGGCCACCCAGCGCCCGGGGCGGTCCTGCGCGTTGGGCTCCGGTGCATGGCTGTCTTGAATGAAGGCAAGAAACGCCGGTTGATCCATGACACCATTCTCGATGCCCTTCAGCCAGTGGTCCCACCACTGAAGCGCCAGCTGCAGAAACCCGACCTTCGGACCAGGACCGCCGAGATTGGGATATACATGTCCCCATGGTCCCGATACCACCCGGCAGGGCGCGGAGATATTCTCGAGCAACCGGATCATCGTGTTTGGCCAGCAGTCGTTCCAGCCACTGACCCCGAACACGGGGGTTTTGATTTGCGAATAGTGCTCGCACGCAGAGCCTTGTACCCAGGTCTCATCGCGCAATTGGTGCCGTAGCCATTTTTCCGCAAACATGGGGGTCTGTTCAAGGCGCTCCATCCACATGTCCCGCCAGCATTCACCGACGACCGCGGGGTCCGGGGGGCGGATGCAATAACCGAACATGACGCCGCCCCAGCCCAGGCCCTGTCCCGGATATCCGCCGACAAGATAAGCCCCGTCGTCATAGTAACGGTCGACTGAAGCGCCAACCGGAATGATCGCCTTGAGCGCCGGTGGCTGTTTTGTCGCCGCTTGCAGGCTGGCGATGCCCCCCCACGAGAGGCCCATCATACCTACGGCACCGCTGCCCCAGTCCTGGCGGGAAATCCACTCTATGATTTCTACCGCGTCCTGCTGTTCTCGCGGCAGATACTCGTCCAGCATAATACCTTCCGAGTCGCCATGGCCGCGCATGTCTGGCCGCACGCAGGCATAGCCGCGTGCTGCAAACCAGGCGTGATTGCAGTGGTCCCGGATCGCCACCGCGTCGCGCTTGCGATAGGGAATGAATTCGAGAATGGCTGGGACAGGCTCCCGCACAGCTCTGCGAGGCAGCCAGATCTTGGCTGACAATCTTACGCCGTCGGACATTTTGATCCACACGTGCTCGATGATGTCGAAAGCACTAGCCACGTCGGCATCCTCGACAGCAGATGACACGGCGTTCTCTGAGGTTGTGCCCCGTGGCCCGGATTTGTGTCTCATCTTCACTCCTCGGCGGATACCCTGAACCGGAAATCCTTCTGAGTGCAATCTTTCAATCGGCCCCGCAGGCACTGACATCAGACGAAAAGTCTGGCTACACGAAAAATTGGGACAGCACTTCACGTTCCCTTACTTTGAACAGTTTGCTGGGGCTTGTTGAGGAGTTTCCCGGCAGTTGGAAAGAGACTGCGCCGCCACCGTTGGTGGCTGGTCAGCCGTCATCACCCGCAAAACATCATCAAATTGGGAATAATGGTGCCCGGGGAGAGAGAAACCTCGAACACCCTTTTCGAAGTTTTGGAGGACTGGAACACTCATCTTAAATCCGAAGGAATAGATTTCCAGCGGTTTGCCGATGACGATGGCGAAGAGGTACAGACACCCCCTGTTCGGCGCAGAGTGACAGGACCGCAGATGCGGGGACCGTCATGATGAGCACTGTAGGTGATTCCAAATCTGATTTTTGTGCAGCGGCCAACCCCCCCGAAAAGCAGCAGCAAGACAAATCCGACTTCAAAGGTAAAACAGCCTCCCCAATCACCCTTCGTTTGACAGAGGACGAACGTGCGCGTCTTTTGCATTTGTCCGAAGGCTCGGGTATGAGCGCCTATATCCGCAAATGCATCTTCGGTGGCGATGTAACACGGCGGAAGAAACGACGCTCCCATAAGCCAGTAGCCGACAGGGCAGCTTTAGCAAAATTGCTGGGTCTGCTGGGTGGATCACGCATGGCGAATAATCTCAACCAGCTTGCCTTTTACGCCAATTCTGGTTCGCTGCCGGTGGACGAGGACACGCGGAACAAAATCAATGAGGCTTACGCCCATATTTGCGTAATGCGGACGGAACTGATCAAAGCTTTGGGACTGGTAGACCGGCCAGGGCAAGATCAATGATAATGGAAGGTGCGCAGCGCGGCGGTGCCATTCAATTGGCACGGCATTTACTGAATGAACGCGATAATGATCATATTGAAGTGCATGAGCTGAATGGTTTTGTTGCGACTGATCTGACCGGGGCGTTGAAGGAAGCCGAAGCGGTTTCAATGGGAACGCAATGCCGCCAGCAATTTTTCTCGGTTAGTTTTTCTCCGCCGGAAACAGAAAATGTACCGGTAGAGACATTCGAAGAGGCCATTCGTCGGGTCGAGAAGAAAATGGGACTTTCGGGTCAACCCCGCGCCGTCATCTTCCATGAGAAGAAGGGCCGCCGTCACGCGCACTGTGTATGGTCGCGGATAGACGTTGCCCAAATGAAGGCGATCAACCTGCCGCACTTCAAGTTGAAGCTGACTGAACTTGCCCGACAGATCTATCTCGATAATGAGTGGCAGATGCCACCCGGTTTTGAGAATTACAAAGATTGCGATCCGCAGAATTATTCACGGATTGAAGCTTGCCAAAGCAGACGGGTAAAGCGTGATCCGAAAGCACTCAAGAAGATGTTTCAAGAGTGTTGGGCGACATCGGATTCACAGGCCGCTTTTGCGCATGCGCTTAAGGAACATGGGTTCATCCTTGCCCATGGGGACAGGCGTGGCCACGTGGCAGTGGACGCCCAAGGCGAAGTCTACGCTATCTCAAGATGGGTGGGTGTAAGGGTCAATCGAGTTCGTGCTCGATTGGGCGAGTTTGATGATCTGCCATCCGTTGATCAAGCGCTTGAACAGTTCACCAACAATATCACCGATAATGCTGCCGACGAAAATCAACCGTCTCCGTCGGCGCTGAATACAAACATTGCCGAACAACTTGCGGCACTGGATCAAAAACGTCTGTCCCTTGTGAAAGGTCACAGGCAGGCGCGGCTTGATCTTAAGGCCACGCAGCAGGAACGCCGCGTTGCGGAGACGCTTGCACGGAATAGGCGTTTGCCAACCGGATTAAAGTCGGCATGGTCCAAGCTGTCGGGGCACTACCAGACAATCGTTGCTCAAAATGAAGAAGCTACTGCGCGCTGTGAATCTCGCGACCGCGCCGAACAACAATCATTGATTGAACGGCAATTACGGAAACTACGCCTGCTGAAACACGAGGCGGATCAACTGCGCGGTCAACAGAGTTTGTCGGTTGCCCGAACAATAGAAACCTCCGGGATACATATATCAGTTCTCAGCAATGCACCGGATGCGGCAGCTCGCCTGCTCAAGACCGATCCGACGCAACAACTGATTATTCCGGTCGATCCCGAAACGCTGTCCATTGGCGCGAGAGTAAGAAAAGATCCAACACATATTCTGAATGTCATTACCGACAAGAAGGAAAACTTCTCCCGGCCGGATATTCTTCGCGCCCTGTCAGATCACATTGATGATCCGCTCAAGCTGCGCAGTGCCATAGACAAGGTGATGCGATCGAATGAGTTGGTTGAGATCCAGTCAGACCCTTTGCCACGATACAGCACGTGGGAAATACAGAATCTCAAAGCGACAATCGCAAGCCGCGTAGGTAATTTGGTCAAGACCAACCATTCCCAGATTAAGCCTCGGCACATCCATGCAGCGATCACGACACAGAATAAGATCCTGAAAAAGTCGGTTGGTGCGAAGTTAAGTGATCAGCAGGAAGACGCTATCCGTCATGTTTTGGATTCCCATCAACTTTCCGTCGTGGTGGGGTTGGCCGGAACGGGCAAAAGCACCATGCTTACCGCCGCAAAGGATGCCTGGACGAAACAGGGCTACCGCGTCATCGGCGCCACCCTCTCCGGCAAGGCTGCGGACAGTTTGCAGGAGACGTCGGGTATTGCCAGCCGTACCCTCGCGTCACTCGAACACAGTTGGAAGAGTGGATTCAGTTTGCTGCAACGGGGTGATGTGCTGGTCATTGATGAAGCCGGCATGGTGGGGCTACGCCAAATGGCGCGGTTTGTGGGAGAGGTGCAAAACCGTGGAGCCAGGCTTGTTTTAGTTGGCGATCCAGAACAACTTCAACCTATCAACGCCGGAACGCCCTTCCGAGACATCACGGAACAGATAGACCATGCCAAACTCACAGAAATTCGCAGACAAAAAGTAGCTTGGCAACGACAAGCCACTCTTGATCTGGCGCAAGGCCGAACAGAACAAGCCATAAATGCCTATGCCGATCACGGTGCAGTCCATATATCAGATGCAAGGCCGAATGCCATCGCTCATCTGGTTCAGGATTACATGGCTGATGTTGAATCACGCGGGAGCGATGCTTCCCGCCTAGCTTTTACGCACAGACGCAAAGATGTATTTGCCATCAATCAGGCGATACGCATGGGGCGCAAATCAGGTGGAGATTTAGCAGACGAACAACTTTTTAGAACGGATCATGGTCCTCGTGCGTTCGCACCAGGAGATCGCATCATGTTCACGAAGAATGATACAGAACTCGGCGTTAAGAATGGACTTCTCGGTACCGTAGAAAATGTTGGCAACAACCATATGACAGTTCGTCTGGATACTGGCGGAAACAGAAAGTCCCGAAGCGTTACGCTGTCACCAAAACGCTACTCGTATTTTGATCATGGCTATGCGGCGACAATTCACAAGGGACAAGGCGCAACTGCCGACAATACATTCATATTGTCATCGCCGACCATGGATCGGCACCTAACCTATGTCGCCCTTTCCCGACACAGAGAGGCAATGAAACTCTACGGCGACCCCGACAGTCTGAAGAAAATGCGGCGCTCTAGAAAAGAAGAAACCCAAGATGCAACACAGCAACGTCACCGCCGGCGTAGGCATGGCCTGACAATGGGCTAATCTGAAAGTTGCCGGTTTCAGACGCGGTCCAACAACGTAAACTCCGTCCAATCATATCCTGTCTTTCTCCATGGTGGAGTAAGGAGAGTAGGACAATGACTGGAAATACACACGAAAACACAACAGAATCCCGCGTGCCCTGCAACAAAGGGAAACTCACAGGCCAGAAACCGCCGTTGCAGCCGAGGCACGTCTGGGCAATACGAACCCAGCTGCAATTTGGCAGACGGGTTCGTGATTTGGCACTGTTCAATCTTGCGATAGACAGCAAGCTCCGTGGCTGTGATGTGGTGGCATTGCGGGTAGAAGATGTTGCACCGCATGGGTATGCACTCGATCGCGCAGCCATTCGACAAAAGAAGACTGGCAGACCTTTCAAATTTGAAATCACCGACCATACCCGTGCGGCAATCGGCGCGCACCTCAATGTCAAAGCCGGAAATCCACACGACTATCTGTTCAGTGGTCGCGGTCATCCCGGTTGCCATCTATCAACACGACAAAATGCGCGTCTTGTCGGTGACTGGGTCACGCTGGCGGAGCTTGATCCACTTCAATTCGGAGCACATTCTTTACGGAGAACAAAGGCCACGTTGATTTATCTTAAGACTGGCAATTTGCGGGCGATTCAGTTTCTACTCGGTCACACAAAGATTGAGGGTACAGTCCGATATCTCGGAGTCGAGGTCGATGACGCTCTCGCCATTGCAGAACAAATCGAGGTCTGAAATCGGGGGTGGAGCTTCTATGCTCCACCCGTCCAAGGCTGGCTGTTGGGTGCCATAACCGGAAGTCCGCAATGCTGTCAACAATAGCCGTTTGCGGCACATCGCGATGCCGGTGGGGGAGTCGTCCACAGCATCATCAACAGACGTCAGAAAGCCAAAGGACCAGTCAATAGCGAAGTTTGGCCAACACCGCATGGTGATCGCTAGGCCAGACGCCATCTATCGGCCTGTGGCCGGCAATTTGGCAATCGACGATGTGGCCGGCGCCACGGGCCTGAGGTAAGCCGACCAGGATGTAGTCAATTCGCCGGTCAGGCTCCAGTGTTACATACACATAGGGATTGGCATTGTCCCAGGTCATCCCCGGCCCGCCATCGCCGGCCACGCGCCACGCATCATGGAACACCAGTCCCTTGACGGGTGTGGTGGTAAGTCCCGTCAATACTCGCATCTCCTCTGAATTCGGCTCGGCGTTAAAATCACCACACACAATTGGTGGGAATGTCCACGGGCCCATACGATCAACGAAGCGCGTAAGATCGGCCACTTGCAACTGGCGAATGGGGCTGTGTTCAAAACGCCAGTTCAAATGAGTAGTGAAGACCGGAAGCACACCGTGGGGACCGTTGACGTTGGCATACAATGCAATTCTACCCTCACCGGTCTCCCTTTGCCCAGGCAGCGGTATCGTCTCCGACGCCTCAATCGGCCAGCGCGACAACACGGCATTTCCAAAGCCGAACCCCTTCATCTCCATGCCGGAGGCGAATGCATGATAGTAGCCGAGTTCTGCTGCAAGTTCGGCAGCAAAATTTGTGGTTTCGTCGCTCCAGACTTCTTGCAGTGCCACGATGTCAGCATCGATGGCTTTCAATGTCGCTGCGATCGCCGGTTGACGGCGCTCCCATGGCCCGAACCGCCACCAGATATTCCACGTCAAAACGCGTACCCGCGTTTCTATCGCGCCGCTCTGCATGTATTGGTCCGTCATCCAGGCAACCTTCCATTTCCTGATAACCGGCACCAGGGCTGAAGCCATATCGGACTATCCTGCTGGGAAAAAGCAACGATTGTTGCAATGCCTGTTCAGGACTGCCCGTGTCGCAGCGCGGAGAGGGTGTACAATGGCCGCGCAACGCGCCAATTGACACTGTTTTCAACGGACACTCAACTCCATTCACACTTGACCCGAGGCCTGCCGAGGGATACGCAGTGAGCAATGAGTTCCGCCTCCTCACTTTTGGTTCCGCCAAACGTGCTCACTCCGGCCAGTGAACTGGCGGAGCCTTACGACGGCTGGTTCTGCGATGTTTGGGGTGTTATCCACAACGGCGTTGCCGCATTTGACGACGCGGTTGAGGCTCTGTGCCGATACCGGGCCGGCGGTGGGCATGTTGTTCTGATCACCAACGCGCCACGCCCGAGCCGGGCGGTCTATCCGCAGCTGGAGCGGCTGGGCGTACCGCGCGAAGCTTTTGACAGCATTGTTACCTCCGGAGATGTTGCGCAGGCGCTGGTCAGGAAACTGCCCACCGCGCCGCTTTTCCATCTCGGTCCACCGCGCGATCATATGATGCTGGACGGCCTGTCAAATCCGATTGTCGACAGCTCGGAGGCTGAAATCTGCCTGCTCACCGGGCCGTTGAGCGATGCCAGCGATAGTGTTGAAGACTATGACAGCCGTCTCTCAGTGATGCTGGAACAAGGCGTCGAAATATTGTGCGCCAATCCAGATCTGGTAGTACGCAGCGGTGACCGCATGGTGATCTGTGCCGGGTCGATCGCCAGGCGCTATTCGCAGATGGGCGGAAGGGTCACCTTCGCCGGCAAACCGCAGGCGCCGATTTACGATGCTGCTATGGCAAGGATATCGGAGCTGGCCGGCCGGAACATTGCCAGGAACCGTGTGCTCGCGATCGGCGACGGACTGCCCACTGACATCAGGGGCGCGGCCCTCAACGGACTCGACGTCTATTTCATTACCGGAGGCATCCATGCCGCCGAGCTTGGCGACCTGGGTGGCTCTGACGGCGTCGCCAAAGTGGCCGCGGGCGTGGAGAACCAGTATTCGGGAACCAGGCTCGTCGGCATTTGCGACCGGCTCCGATGGACTTGACGGTCGGCGACATTGTGAATTGACTGATACATGGGCCATACAAATTGTCCGCTTCTGATTTTGTCTTGTCGGTGCTGTGGTCACGCGCGTTAGCGGCTGTCAACAAATCCACAGGTTTAGAGCGTTATCCGACCACGGTGCGTTCTGCCGTAAACATCATCGAACCTCTTCAATCTCAGTCCTTGTAACGGCTCCGTCAGTCTCATGAACTCACTCTTTGCGGAGAAACTCAAAATCCGGACAGATCGTTGTTAGCGACACGCGGTGCTTTAAACATTGCATCTGCAGGCAACCCGAGCTATAGTGTACTCCCGATCCGGGGTTCTTATGAGGAATCCTCAAAAAAAGTGTTAAGATGTCTTGGCCGTCCAGTCATGTGATGACGCAGATAGAAATAGCAATTTACGAACACGCATCCATCGACGACTTTTGATGAAGTAATGTGACCTGAGGCGTATGTACCGTCGTGCCAAAGGTTTTTGATTTGATGTGACTATCCGCCCAGCGGCAATAAGCGTTTCTAATTTTTTCAGATTTCGATATTCGTTGAGGCATTCCTCCGAAGGATTTCTCAATTTTGCCGGTGAACTGGTGCCCGTTCACCTTTGATGGCATCGTTTTCTTCAAATGTATTTTGCCATCCCTACATCCAACAGCCTGATCAATGAGGCTGACTTCGAGACGAGAGAACGTATCGGTTCAAAGCGCGGCCCAGTTTCGGGGCGTGCTTAGGCGCGCCGTTTTCCCTCTCCAACACTGCATCCGAGCCTTGATCGCTTTTGTGCGGGAAGGAAATATGAACTTGGAAAAGTACCTACTTTTTACGCCGGGGCCCGTTAATGTCGCTGCAAATGTGCGCATGGCGATCGCCACCGAAGACATCTGTCACCGCGAAACCGATTTCGACCGTTTGCTTGCGAGCATCGAAACAAAATTGCTGTCCCTCCTGCAGATCCGGCGGCCTGAACTCTACCGGGCCGTTGTGATTACAGGTTCAGGGACGGCAGCAAACGAGGCCATGTTGTCATCGGTCGTAGGCGAAGGAAGCATTCTCATCGTGTCGAACGGCGAGTTTGGCGAACGCCTCCACAAGACCTCTGTCATTCACAACAAACAGACGCATCTGATCGAGTTCCCCTGGGGACAGGCCATGAGCCTTTCAGTGATCGAAGCTTACTTAAAAAAACACACCATCAACGTCATTGCCATTGCCCAACACGAAACTTGTTCGGGTATGCTGAATCCATTGGCTGCGATTGGCGCACTGGCAAGAGAAAACGGCGCTATCTTCATCGTTGACGGCGTCAGCAGCATCGGCGCTGAAGCCATTGACATGGAAACCGACAATATCGCTTTCTGTTCCAGCTCCAGCTCCAAAGCGATTGGATCCTATGCTGGTCTGTCGTTCGTCGTCGGCCGTACGACACAATTCGAGAAACTGAAACACCACCGCGCGAAAACAACTTATTTGAATCTCGCGACATTCTACGACTTCCTGAAACATCGATCGCAAACACCCAATACCCCGGGTATTCCGTTATTCTTTGCTTTGGAACAGGCCTTGACGAACATTCTTATGGAAGGCGTCTCTCGCCGGTTTGCCAAGATCAAACGCAAAGCGAATCTGCTGCGGCATGGAATGCGAAAACTGAATCTCGATTTCCTGTTGGACGAGAACGACATGTGCTCGATGTTGACTACGGTCCATCTTCCAACAACACTTGACATCGACATTCTGCGTCGGAAGTTACGAGAAAAATCCATCATCATCTATGAGGGAAAAGGGTGTTTTGAGGGCAAGGTTTTCCAGGTCGGGAACATCGGCGAGTTATCGAATTTCGAAATAGCATTTTTCCTGAGGACGTTGAAGGAGATATTGTTGGCAACCGTTTCGACAGATGACTGCACCGTTGTGGCGATCATGCCGCCCGCTCCAGTGTGGCCACCTGTGGTTGACGGGCTGGATGTTTTGGCTCCGGCAGTCGCATGAGCGAAAAGCTACAGCGCCTTTGGGCCACGAAGACAAAACAGGACGAATGGTGGTCATCATTCGTTACGTCACCGCTTGCCGTGGCTGCAAACTACCTAGTGGTTGATCTGCCGTGGCTGACCCCAAACCGGATCACCACATTATCCTTCATTGTTGCAGTCGTCGCCGCAGCATTCATCGTCATGGGCGGCGTCGGCAATTTCATCCTCGCCGCAGTCCTTATCCATATCAGCCACATACTGGATTGTATGGATGGCCAGATGGCACGATATCGGAAAACATCGTCCGCCTCCGGCAGTTATTTTGACAAACTGACCGATCAGGTTCAGGTGATGGCGTGGTTTGGGGCGGTTGGCTATGCTGCCTACGCCCAGACAAATGAAGTCGTTCCTGTGTTTCTGGCATTCATCGGAGTTGCCTTTTACGGGCTTCGCGGCTACACAAAATATGTCGCCATTCAAACCGAAATGTCGCGTGACGCTACATACCTGACGCGGCTCGCCGAGACACAAGTTCTCCCAGAAAAGGCCGGCCTCGGCTTTGGCTGGCAGGCAAACATCCGATGGTTTGTAAGCGAGCAGCGCAAGATTCTCGGTTTCGATGAGGGCGTATTCATCTTTATGCTTTCGCTGGCTCTGGTCCTCGATCAACTAACCCCGATGCTCTGGGTCTTTGCCTTAAGCCAAGTCTTCTTTGGCATCTATCGCTCAATTCAGCACGCCGTTCAGATCGACTCCAATGCTTCGAGCCCAATGCAGAAATAGCACCTGAAACCTGACAACAGAATTGACTTCGTTCCATGGAAAGCACCACTAAACCGGCCTTAAAGGCCATCATTCTGGCAGCCGGAGTGGGATCACGGATCAGACCTTTGACGGACGAATGCCCAAAAAGTCTTCTGACGGTTGCGGGCATACCCATTCTTCAGAGAATGATCGATAACATCCAAGCCTGTGGCATCAATGAAGTAATTTTCGTGCTTGGGTATCTGGACCGGCAGATCGAGGAATTCGTAAAGACGACGTTTCCGGATCTCAAAGCACATTTCATCCTCAATCGCAAATTCGGGGAAACCAATACAGGCTACTCCCTCATGCTGACTGAGGCGGCAGTAGGCGGTGAAAGTTTCGTGAAATTCGATGCGGATGTGGTATTCGATATCGAAATTCTACGCACGTTGATTGCCAGCCCCTTTGATAACTGTCTTTGCATTGATCGTGAAATTCAACTGGATGCTGAAGAGATCAAAGTTCTATCGGGCGATAACAATCGGGTGCTGCAAGCGAGCAAGACAGTCGATCCAACCAAAGCCATCGGCGAGTCCATCGGGATTGAGAAACTCGATTCGCAGACCGCAAGCTTGCTCTTCAAGGAACTCCATTTGATGATGAAGGACACGGCGAACCACCAAGCCTACTATGAAGCGGCCTATGAGCGGCTGATCGACAACGAGACCCCGTTTCACACCGTGGACATAACAGGTCTCGACTGGACCGAGATTGATACACATGAGGACTTTCACGCGGCCAATCAGATGTTCGCGCGTGAATAGACGACCCGGGTACCGCAATGCATTTACGGGAGCCCTTGCCGGAACCGAAGGCGCTTTCCAACCGAAACTAAGCAGTAAGGACGGCTTATCAAACCGCCCCTATTTCGGGGCAGACTCGGTAACACACGGCGTTTGATGCGGAGATCTGAAGGCACGTGAATTTGTGTGCCTCATGGAAAACCCGTCACGAGAAGAGTTCACTCTTTTTTTGAGGGGTGGGCTGCACTTTCACAGAGGAAAACCAATGTCCAAAGGCAACAACAAACGCGGCAATAAAGAAGCCAAAAAACCAAAGAAAGAGAAACCGAAAGTCTCCGCCACCGCTAACTCGAATGCCGGAAAGGCGCCAGTCGTCGTCGCCGGCAAAAAAATCAAATAGGATAGATCGAGTGGGCCGGGCAAAATCTACTGACCAAAGCCCTGTCACTTGAGGAGCAATCCACCATCGACGACCAGATCGGTCCCGGTGATGTAGGATGCGCCGTCCGACAAGAGAAAGACAGCAGCTGATGCCAATTCTCTTGGCGTACCGATGCGGCCTAACGGCACGAACTGGCTCACATCACTGACTTTCTCAGCTGTATCCCATCGCGCCTGCAACGGTGTCAGCGTGAGGCCGGGATAGATCGCGTTCGAGCGGATATTTTCTGTTGCGAGTTGCATGGCGAGCGACCGTGACAATGCTCCGACTCCTGCCTTGGCGGTTGAATACGCATCCTGCGGCTTCGGATCGCCGCGCAGGCATTGCGTGGTCGAAAAATGCACCATCGAACCCCCGCCCGTTTTGCGCATGTGAGGAACCGCTGCACGGGCTGTGTACACCATCGACTTGAGATTAATGTCGAACACACGGTCCCAGACCTCGAGATCAATGTCGAGTAGCGAGGCATCGTGATCGAACCAGAGGACGCCCGCCACGTTTGCAAGATAGTCGATGCGTCCGAACCGCTCGGCTCCGGCTGTAATCGTTGCGTCAACGAAAGCATGGTCTGTCACGTCGCCTTGAGCGTAGAGACGGCGATCCGGAGTGCCACCGAGGTCATCAGGCTCAGGTTTCAAGTCGATCATGACGACCGCCCCACCGGCTTTCAAGATCATATCAGCAATTTGTTGCCCCATGCCGCCACCGGCGCCGGTCACGATCGCAACACGGTTCGAAAAGTCAAATGTAATCATCAGGCCCACGCATCCTTCAGGAAGAAGCGATCCAAAAAACCATAGAACCATTTCGCCATTTCGCCATCGTGTGCCAGCATCAGTTGGTCCTGCTCTGTGCGGGTTTGCGCGCCAGGTCGCTCATACTGCGCCTTGTGGTCAGACTGCCATCGCCGAAAACCTTCTATGGTCACTTCGGCATGGAACTGAAATCCGAAGACCTTCGATCCGTATCGAAACGTCCGATTGGGAAAAACCCCACTACCAGCGAGGTGCGTTCCACCTTCAGGGATACCGAACGTATGGAAATGCGCCTGACACAAGGCCAGCGTTTCCGGCAGCACGTCATGCCCCTCATCTGTAGGCGTGACGTCGTAGTATCCGAACTCCGCAAGACCATGCTCCGCCGCCCCGGCAAATGCGCCGAGATGCCAAGCGATCTGCCGTGCGCCCTGACAGGTACCGAGCACCGGAATGTCGTTCGCGAGGCATTTACCAATCCATCGGTAGTCTTCCGCTAAAAACGGTTGCCGATCCGTCTCGTAGACGTTGAAAGGGCCGCCATGGATGACGGTTCCGGCGACACGGCCATCCGCCTCTCCGATACTCATGCCCGCGAAGGGCTTCAGAACTTGCGGTTCGAAACCGTTGCGCAGCGCCCAAGTATATGCCCGATCATCCGGCGGTTCGTTGTCGTGTCGAATCATGACGATGCGTTTGGCCATATCTCCCCCTATCAACGGGACCAAAACATCACACGTGTTGTGTGATATGAAAAGCCCTTTAACCATCCGAGGCGGAGCCAAGGCAGGCATCAACGGTTAACATGAAGTGTCCGCAGTGGGTCGATGCTGTTGAAAAACTCCAAAATTCTGAAGGGATAATTTCTCGGCAAAATTTGTTTTCTTCTTGAAACACATCCGTGTTCGCCGCGAGGCCCATTCAGAACCTCGTACAGCGACAGATTGGGATTTCGACTGTCCCCTCAGCTGAAATTTCGCAAAGCTCACCAGCGGTCCGGAATTTTTCCAACCAGTCCTCCAAAAAGAGTTTTTCAACAGTATCGGTCAAAACCGGCTGTCGGCGACCCTCACTCTGGACGGTGAAAAGGTGGGGTAGAACAGACGTTCGGGTCTCGAACTTCCGGATTCGGATGGTCAACAGACGTAGTTTCGCCAACCTCCACACGGGCATTATGTGCCAAAGGACTAAACCGCTTTCGCGGTATTTTTCTGCGGCGTTTGGCGATGACTGAGTATTAACGGGCAGGTCTGCCCTGTGTTGAGATTTGGGTGCTTAAAACCTCATCCAACACAGGGAGCAGACCCATGACGGATACATCCAT
>JAJFHC010000126.1 GCA_021775835.1 Hyphomicrobiales bacterium
CTCGATCAGATCTCGTATGTGGCGACAGGCCTGATGTGCCTGCGGTCCAGGTTCGGTAGACACCAGATTACCGTCGGCATCAGTGCCGACCTGACCGCGCATGAAGACAAAATCTCCGCTCGCCCTGATTGCCTGCGAATAAATTGCCTTGGCGTGGTAACGGGTCTCGTACTTCCTGATGTGTGTCTTTGCCATGATCGTCTCCGCATTTATGCGTTTGAATTTTGTCCGTCAACCTGTCGAAGACGGACTGTCAGGTTTCCAGCGGCAAACGGTCGAGTATCCACAATCCCATGGCACGCACATGATCGTCGCGCCACGACAATGGTCCCGGTTTGTAGAGCACAGAAGACAACGCCTTTTGCTGGCGCTCGAGAATGTCCACGTCTTCACGGCCGACCTGTTCCCAGCGCTGGTAGTAGGGCTGGGCCTTGGCGTCGAAATCCGGATCTCTGAGAGCCGTTTCAGGGAAGCAACCGCCGATTTCCAGAATCGTGTGATCATGGGCCAGGGGCAGAACGTTCAGCCACCACAGGGCGTCCTGGGAAACGGCGAACTGACAGGTCGGGTGAATGACGGTGAAATAGGTTCCCTGCCGGGCATCGTCGTCCAATCCCTCGATCGACGGGAATGATGGTGCAGCATCCGGTAAGGTCGCGATGCTGCGGGTACTCAACACCTGCAGGCACCGCCATTGGCCACGGGTCTCAAGAGAGCGCGACGTCTGGGCACCTACCGAGTCCCGGTGCACGACCCCGGTGTGATACGTCTCCATGGCGTTTTCAAGGATCAGTTTCCAGTTGCACCGGGCCTCGAGTGTTACGGTCCAGCAGTGGCGCATTGTGTCTGGTTTGTGCGATGCCAAACGCTCCGGCAGGTCGCCAAGATGCTCCAGTAAAGCAGGCGCCTCCCGGTTGAAATTGAGAAACACAAAACCGGCCCACCGCTCCATGCGCACAGGCACGAGCCCGTTCTCCACCCGGTCGAAACCTTCGGCATCCGCCATGTCCGGACAACCAAGCAAAGACCCGTCGGAATGATAACTCCAGGCGTGATAGGGGCAAACGATGCGCCGGCAATTGCCCTCTCCTTCCAACAGGATCGACCCGCGGTGCCGGCAGTAGTTGGCAAAGGCCCGCAGGATCCCGTCATCGCCTCGGATCAACAACACGGGTCCGCCAACCGTATCGACCGCGCGGAAATCGCCGGGCTGCGAGAGGTTTTCTTCGCGTCCGACAAAAAACCAGTGCTTCAGAAAAACATGCTCACGCTCAAGGGTGAATATTTCCGGTGCCGTGTAAAAACCGGCCGGCATCGCACGCGACCGCTCGAGCGGGATGCGGGCAGCATCGAGTTGTGAGGAGTCCAGGGGCATGACAGGCCTTGCGCTCGACTATTGAGACCACGCCGATAATGCATCGAAGATCACCAAACGCAAGCATTGAGAAGCACGAACTGGTACCATGCAAGCCCTCGTCCCGGCGCGGAGCGGGTTAAACGGTGTGGCGTTCAACCGCTGCCTCATCCCAGGCGATTCCCAAGCCTGGACCACGAGCCGTCAGACAGCCATCCACGATGACATTGGGGTGGGCCAGCACACTACCGGCGATATCCAGGAACTCCAGCCAGTGCGCGCCGGGCGTCACGGCAAGCACATGGGCGCTTGCTTCGACAAAAAGATGACTTGAGATCGGCATTGAGGCCGCCTCCCCCAGACCCATGGCTTTCAGCCAACCGGTCACGCCACCGATCTTCATGAGATCCGGCATTGCATAATCGCAGGCACCCGCTTCGATGGCTTTGCCCATGTCGGCGGCGAACCACCAGTTTTCACCGGTCTGAACAGGAACCGGGGACGCTTCGCGCACGCGCGCGTGACCAACAAAGTCTTCCGCAAAGACCGGCTCTTCTACCCAATGCAGATCGAACTCCGACAACCGGTCCAACCGGCGAAGCGTTTCCTGAGCGGTTCGCGACTGGTTGTAATCGATCATCAGGGCCGTGTCGGGGCCAATGATATCGCGTACGCCTGATACCATCTCCACATCACGGGCAAGATCGCCGTCGCCGATCTTGATCTTGATCGCCCGAAAACCCTGCTCGAGCGAGCGTTCCAGGTCCTTGCGGTCGGCAACCGGATCGACCACGCCATAGCTGTCATAAGCGGGAAGTGGCCTGGCCGTACCTCCGAGGAGTTCTACCACGGGCCTGCCTGACGCTTTTCCAAGCGCGTCCCACAACGCCATGTCGATGCCCGACAACGCCATCCCGACAATCCCCTGACGGCCCACCAGACGGAAGGCGTGCTCAAGGTCGTGGGCACACTGTGCAGGTGCCACCGGCATGCCCACCAGTTGCTCTTCAAGATCCTGGAGAAACCGCTTCAGCGCGCCGAGCATGACCGGCTTGTAGCCAAAGATATAGGCCGATCCGGTGATCCCCTGATCGGTTGCGATATCGACCAGAACCAGCGGCGCGCTGGGGATCGGGCCGACCGCCGTCTTGACCGGCCTTTTCAGGGGTACATTTACCGCGCACGCCTTCATGGATCTGATCGTCGGCACCGGTTCTGTCATCGTCTGAATCTCCTTTCGAAATCGGGCAAGACCCGGTCATTTCAGTCCCTGTCTTGCCCGATTCAGCGTTATGCCGTCCTGGCCCGTGTCTTGCCTGATTGTGTCCAAAAATATTCAAGCGCGACGCAAAAACAGATCGCAAAGATGGCCAGCCCCTGCATGGCCGACAATGCATCACCGAGGATCAGGACCGCGAGACAGGCTGCAATGACGGGTTTGAGGAAGAACAAGTAGTTGGCGCGAGTCATGTCAGGGGCCGCCGCCATGCCACCCAACCAGAGGATCATCGCTATGGTGGTGTTCCAGAAGCCGATGGTCAGGATGCCGGCTATCTGCTGGGGCTCCTTGTCGAATAGGGACAACGGATTAACCCAGACGCCCCAGAAGGCACCAACAACAACATAGAGGAAAAAGAATCCGATCATGAAGGTGTAGGCTGTCATGCGGACGGGACCGTAGGTCTGGATCATCGGTTTTGCCAAAACGATGTAAAAACCACCGATCAGGGCGCAGATCAGTGCCAGGAAGGTCCCAATGAGCGCATTTCCGCCCAATTGGAGTTCCTCCACGTAACCGTCGGTCAGAAGCAGGATCACGCCGATGAAGGCCCCAAGACCGCTGACAATCTTTGGTGCGGTCAGCGGCGTACCGTTGATGACCCGATCCACGAGCACCACGAATATGGGCATCGAGGTCACCATGGTCGCCACTTGCACGACACTGGCAAAATCTAGAGCCCAGTGAAAGACCAGTTGGCCGGTTGCCATGCCAAGGCATGACAGCATTACGATGCGAATACCGTCGCGTCGCAGGGGCGTCAGGAGATCGCGGGCGCCAGGCCAAAGCTGAGTAGCGGCAAACAGGCCCAGGCCACCCAACATAAACCGCCAGACACTGAATTCCGGTCCCGGTGTGTCCGCGACTTTTGCCACGAACTCACTTGACGCATGACCGCAAACCCCAATGAAACATGCCAGATAGGCAACCCAACCGCGCATCCATATCCCCAAACGGTGTTCGTCCGCCGTGTAATCCGTAACCTATCATGGGTGCAATCAGTCAGCGTGCATAGGGGCCAATCTGCCTGGTGGAAAGTTTTCTCACATATGGACACGCGCCGATCGAACGGCGCGTGCCCATATGTTGTCTTCAGTTTCGTTTAACCGGCTCTTTGATGTCACTCCAGAACGGAAAAAACAAGGCGACACCATAAGCTTGCATGTAGATGTTGAATATCTGATTCATTGTTCTTCTCTTTGATTTCGTGTTTGTCTGATGAGATAAATGGCATCAAGATCATTGATATACAAACAGTGATATCTTACAGTTTGTGTAAGTTTTTCTTACACATAAGAGTGCTCAATGAACCGTAGGCTTCCCTCCCTCAACGCTCTGCGTGCCTTCGAGGCCGCCGCCAGACACGTCAGTTTCTCCAAAGCGGCGGAAGAGTTGTTTGTGACCCATGCCGCCATCAGCCGGCAGATCCGCGAGCTTGAGACCTGGCTCAACGTCAAGTTGTTCAACCGCCCCGGCCGCGGCGTTACCCTGACGCCGGCGGGCGAACGATATCAGCGCACTTTGACACCGTTGTTCGACCGCATGGCCTCAATTACAGATGAAATCCGCCAATCGGCCTCCCACGAACTTACGGTTTCAGTCGAACCCTCGGTGGCATCGCGATGGCTCGTCCCAAGACTCTGGGATTTCCAAGAGAAACACCCCGAAATTGAACTCAACATCGAGCCGACAGTGGAACTGATCGATTTCCGCAGGCATCAGGCCGACCTGGCCATTCGGTGCGGTCAGGGCGACTGGGACAACGTTGTCAGCGAGCGCTTGACCGAACTGGTCAGTTTTCCCGTGTGCAGTCCGGAACTGCTCGAAGGCGAAACCATCGAATCGCCGGAGGATCTCGGACGATTCCCCCTGATCCACGAGGAATCACGCCAATGGTGGAAGGAATGGCTCAACGAGGCAGGTCTCGACGAAACCCTGGCCGAAAAGGGCCCAAAATTTCAGGAAACCGGCCTTGCTCTCGACGCGGCCGAACAGTGCATGGGATTCGCACTCGGTGACAATATCCTGGCCGCGGACGCCCTTAAGGCAGGCGACCTTGTACGTCCGTTCGATATCGATTTACCGGAATGGGGCCTCTATGTCGTGAGGCCGGAGGGATACAAGGAAAATGCAGCTGTTCAAGCCTTTCACGCCTGGCTTCTGGAACAGATTTCCCAGACGCCGAAAGCAGACGGAACCGCGCAGGTTGACCGTCAGTCGACGGACTGACGATATTCGGAGATATAATATCCGTCGTGCGATATGTCTGAGCTAGCCGCATTGAGCGTGCCCGGATCGCCGGTAACAATGGTCCAACCCCATACCGCTGTCACAGCCAGCATGAGAACTGTAAATACTCTGAACTTCACTGCCGTCCCCGCATGTTTTGTTCGTTGCGCCACAATTGCCAACAACTGTGTCGGCGTTTTGGCAAAATCTAGGTTAATGTTGTCCTAACGGACCGCTCATCTCGCGTTCATATTGGACACGGCCAGCCATAATTCAAGACCAACCACGTGCTCAATTCACCGATATGCACAGGTATCCCCGCAGAGCCCCTTGAATATGATGATTTCCCCAATCGATCAAGCAGAAGGTGATATATTTGCACCTAAATGTAACAATAAGGTTACCCGCGCATCCGCTCAGATTTGGGATCGAAAAGCGATTCGGTAATCATTGTTGCGTCACGGAGTTCGCCGAGGATTTCAATCCTGACTTTCAGACCTTCTTCGATCCTGGAAACCGGCAGAAAACCTATGGCGGCAGACTTCTCCGAGAAGTGTGCATAGCCTCCTGATGTGACAAAGCCGACAACGTCATCACCCATCCAGATGGGTTCATCCCCCCAAACGTCGGCGTCATCAGCATCGACGACAAAGGTGCACAGCCGTCGGGACGGTCCCTCGGCCTTTTCCTTCAAAGCCGCTGCCTTGCCGATGAAGTCGGCCGGCTTGTTGTAGGACACGAAGCGGTCGAGACCGGTTTCCGCAGGCATATAATCGGGCTTGAATTCCCTCAGCCATGATCCGAAGGACTTCTCCAACCTCAGGCTCATCATCGCACGCATGCCGAAAGGCTTGATTCCCAGGTCGGCCCCTGCGGCCAACAGGGTTTCATACAACACGCGCTGTTGGGTCGACGGGACATAAATTTCATACCCAAGGTCCCCGGTGTACGTCACCCTCTGCACGTAGGCGTCGCACAACCCGACTTCCATGGCTTGCGCACTCATGAAGGGAAGGGCTTCATTGGAGACATCGCGGCGGGTCACTCGCGACAGAAGCTCCCGCGATTTCGGCCCGGCAATCTGAAAGCCGATCCGATCGAGCGATACGTTGTCCACTTTGACGCTGCCATCATCCGGCAGATGGTTTTCGAACCAGCGTAGGTGATAGGCTTGAGCGCCGTAGGATGCGGCTACCTGATAGCTGTCCTCGGACATCCGGGAAACGGTAAAGTCTCCTATGATCCGCCCCTTGGGGCTTAACATGGGCATCAGCGACATGCGCCCGACTGCCGGCATCCGCCCCGCCATGATCCGGTCAAGCCAGGCTTCCGCCCCCGGACCCGAGATGCTGTACTTGCCGAAATTGTGGATCTCATTGATGCCAACACTTGTGCGCACGGCACGGCATTCAGCGGCAACCGCATCAAAGGCATTCGAGCGTCGAAAGGTGGGGGTCTCGAACGGCATCTCACCTTCAGGAGCAAAATAGTTCACGTGTTCCAGGCCATACCCTTGGCCGAAAACCGGATTATGCTTCTGCCACAGCGAGTAGGCGGGTGTGGTATCGAGCGGCCGACCGGCGGGCAGCTCCTCGTTGGGATAGGACACTGCAAAACGGCGTTGGTAGTTCTCGGTCACCTTGATACGGGTGTAAGCGCGCGTGCAATAGTCGCCGAACCGGGCCACGTCCATGGCAAAGACATCGCGCGAGGGTTCGCCCTCGATCATCCATTCGGCGAGCGTCAGCCCAACACCGCCACCCTGACTGAAGCCGGCCATCACGGCACAGGCCGACCAGAAATTCCGCAAGCCCTGAACCGGACCAACCAGCGGATTGCCGTCGGGTGCAAACGTAAACGGCCCATTGGTGACCTGCTTGATGCCGGCCTTTGCCAATACCGGATATCGCTTGTAGGCATATTCCAGAGGCTCGGCGATCCGGTCGAGCTTGTCGGGCAACAGTTCGTGACCGAAATCCCAGGACGTGCCATCGACCGCCCAGGGCTCGCAAGCCTGCTCGTAGATCCCGATGACAAGGCCGCGGCCTTCCTGGCGCAGATAGCTTTCTCCGGTCGGGTCCATGACGTGCGGCAGTTCGGTTTCGCGCTCGTAGACCTCAGGGATGTCGCCGGTCACGAGATACTGGTGTTCCATGGGGTGGAGCGGCAGGAATACACCGGCCATGGCGCCAACTTCACGCGCCCAAAGACCAGCGGCGTTGACCACGTGTTCGGCTGTAATCGTGCCATCTTTGGTGATCACATCCCAGCCACCGTCAGCCCGGGGCTTCAGGTCGAGAACGGGGTTCCTCAGATAGATTTCCGCACCCTGCTGGCGTGCGGCACGGGCATAGGCATGCGTCGTACCTGAAGGATCGAGATGCCCGTCAAGCGGATCGTAAAGCGCGCCTATGACACCGTCTGTGTTCGTGACCGGCGACAGCTTGGCGATTTCCTCGGGCCCGACGATCTCGGTGTTCAGCCCCATGTACCGGTGCTTGGCGCGCTCCGCCTTCAGATAGTCCATGCGTTCGGGCGTGGTGGCCAAGGTGACGCCGCCAACATGATGGAGACCGCAGGACTGTCCGGAAATCTCCTCGAGCTCACGGTAGAGCTGGATCGTATAGCCCTGTAGTGCCGCCATGTTGGTGTCGGCATTGAGTGTGTGAAACCCGCCTGCTGCGTGCCATGTCGATCCGGACGTCAACTCGGAGCGCTCGATGAGCACTACATCGCTCCACCCCAATTTGGTCAGATGATAAAGCACTGAACAGCCAACAACACCGCCGCCAATCACGGCCACACGAACATGAGACTTCATTGTCAAGAACTCCGGCAAATCGAACAGGCAAAAAAACGTCAGAGCTACCCCAGAACCGAAAAACTCGATTCCGGATTGATCTCGCGGCGGCGGGAATAGAACCCGATGTCGACAGTGCGGTCGATGTATTTCAGATGAAACTGAACCGGATCCTTGTCATGATCCCGGCCGGCTTCGCAGGCCTCGATCAGATCGGCCATCATCTCACCGGCGATCGGCGCGTTCTTGAACTGGTTGCCACTGGTTCCCACAGCCATGTAGAACCCGCCAAGGTCCGACTTGTCATAGATCGGAATCCAGTCGTCGCTGACGTCGTAGAGTTCGACCACGCCCTTCATCTGATTGGGGATCGGTAAATCGGGAATACGCTGGCCGGCCCGCATGGCGAGCACCCTTACCTGTTCTGTGAAATCACGATTGAAGTCATCAGGATTGACCCATTCACGCTCGTCGCATTCAGGATCTTCGGAACCGACCAGGATATGATTGCCGTGTTCCGGGCGGATGTAGGCTGTGGTGTCGTTGTCCGACATGACACAGCCGTCCTTCTCAAAATCAAAACCTTCCGGAGAGGGCACATGCGCCACTTCATGACGCAGCGCCCGGGTCTTGATGTTCATTCCGTGGGTCACGCCAGCCATTTCGTTTATGATGTAGGAATGGGGACCGGCAACATTGACCACCACCGGTGTCTCGATGGTCTCCCCTCCGGTCAGGGTAACACCGGTCACCTGCATGTCCCGGGTGTCGATGCCCTCGACCGCCACATTGAACTGGAACCGGGCGCCGTTTGATTCGGCTGCCCTTTGCAAGTTGTGGGCAGACAACTGAGGGTCGGTAATATAGCCGCCGGCCGAGAAAAACATTGCCCCTTCGAGCTTGTCGCCGTTGGGTTGGCCAAACTGCGGATCGTCCGATCGCTTGGCCGGTGTGAAACTGTCGAGCTGGACGATGGGCATGCGTTCCAGGACCTGGGCTGCATCAAGGTGTTCGTAGGGACAGCCGATTTCCTCCATGATGTC